>JASFWR010000231.1:0-6166 GCA_050049155.1 Planctomycetota bacterium
GGAGGGCCGTCGCCTGGCGCCCCACTGCGTGGAGGTGGCCGCCCTTTGGGCCGTCCTGACCCGCATGGAGGACCCGCAGCACCCGACGCTGTCCCTCGTGCAGAAGGCGCGCCTCTACGACGGCGACCCCGTCACCGGCTTCACGCCGCAGCAGGTGGAGGAGCTGCGCGAGGCGGCGGACCGCGAGGGGCTGGACGGGATCTCCCCGCGCTACGTCCAGGACCGCATCGCCACCCTGCTGGTTGAGCCCCTGGACACCATCGGCCCGCGGGACGTGCTCGACGCCATCGAGGCTGGCCTGGGCGCCCACTCCATGGTCGCCAGTGAGCCCCTGCGTCGGCGGTACCGGGAGCTGGTGTCGCTGGTCCGCGAGGAGTACGAGCGCATCGTCCGCGAGGAGGTGGAGGCCGCCATCGCCGCCGACGACGACGCCCTGGACCGCCTCTGCAGCAACTACCTGGACAACGTGCGGGCGTACACGACCCACGAGCAGGTGCAGGGAGCCGACGGCGCGCCCCGCGAGCCGGACGAGCGGCTGATGCGGAGCGTCGAGGAGCGCACCGACATCCCGGAGGCCCGCAAGGACGACTTCCGGCACGAGCTCATGAACTACATCGCCGCGGTCCACCTCGAGGGCGGGCAGTTCGACTACCGGGAGAACCGCCGGCTGCGCCGGGCCCTCGAGCTCAAGCTGTTCGAGGACCAGCGGGACTCGATCCAGCTGTCGACGCTGATCTCCACGGTGGTGGACCCCGAGGCGGAGTCCAAGATCGCGGCCATCCGCGGGCGGCTCTGCGAGCGCTTCGGGTACAACGACGCGTCGGCCGACGCGGTGCTTCGGGACGTGGCGGGGATCTTCGCCCGGCAGGAGGCCGCGGCGGAGGAGGCCGAGGTGGAGGCCTCCAGCGGCGACCGCGCCGCCTGACCCGGGACCATGACAGCTCGGATCCACAGGATCGACCGGGACCGCGCGCGCTTCAAGGAGGTCGTGCGCGGCCGGATCCGCGAGGACCTCCAGCGATACCTCGCCTCCTCGGAGCTGATCGGCAAGCGCGGGGACCGCGTGGTGTCGGTCCCCGTGCCGTCCGTGGAGCTGCCGCGCTTCCGCTTCGGCTCCAACGAGGGCGGCGTCGGCCAGGGGCCCGGCGACGTGGGGGACGCGGCCGACGGGAGCGAGGGCGAGGCCGAGGGCGGCGCCGGCGGCGCCGGGGAGCACGAGGGCGCCCACATCCTCGAGGCGGAGGTGGAGCTGGAGGAGCTCGCCACCATGCTCGGGGAGGAGCTCGGGCTGCCGAACATCCTGCCCCGGGGCCGGGACGAGCTCGACGCCACGGGCGGGCAGTGGAGCGGCGTACGCAGCCAGGGGCCCCAGTCCCTGCGGCACTTCCGCCGGACCTTCCGGCGCGCGCTCGTGCGGACCATCGCCGCCGGAGAGTTCGACCCGGCGCACCCCGTGGTGACGCCGGTGCCGGACGACATGCGCTTCCGGGCGCTCAAGCCGAAGCCCCGGCCGGAGTCCTCGGCCGTCATCATGCACATGATGGACGTGTCCGGCTCCATGGGCCGCGAGCAGAAGGACATCGTCCGCATCGAGGCGTTCTGGATCGACACCTGGCTGCGGAGCCAGTATCGCAACCTGGAGGTCGTCTACATCGTCCACGACGCGGCGGCCAAGGTCGTCGACAAGGAGACCTTCTTCCACCTGCGTGAGTCCGGCGGCACGAAGATCTCCTCGGCGTACGAGCTCTGCCTCGACCTGATCAAGGAGCGCTACCGCCCCGAGGACTACAACATCTACCCGTTCCACTACTCGGACGGGGACAACTGGAGCGCGCGGGACACGGACCGCTGCGTCTCGCTCGTGCGGGAGGAGCTCCTGCCGCGGGTGAATCAGTTCTGCTACGGCCAGGTGAAGAGCGCCTACGGCTCGGGCCAGTTCAAGAAGGACTTGGACACGGCCTTCGAGGAGGAGGACGCCCTCGTCACCGCGGGCGTCGACGATCGCTCCGGGATCCCCGGTGCGATCAAGGCCTTCCTGGGGCAGGGGCGCTGAGCGTGGTCTCCGGCCCCTCGCTCACACCCCGGCTCCTGGAGGAGGCGCGGCGCGCGGAGGCCGCGGCCTCGGCCGCTGGCCTGACGTTCTTCGAGGTGGTGTTCGAGATGCTCGACGCCGCGGACGTGAATGCGGTGGCGGCCTACGGCGGCTTCCCGACGCGCTACGCCTCATGGCGCTTCGGGATGGAGTACGAGCGCCTGGCCAAGGGCTACAGCTGGGGGCTCTCCAAGATCTACGAACTGGTGGTCAACCACGACCCGACCATCGCCTACCTCGTCCGCTCGAACAGCCTCATGGAGCAGAAGCTCGTGATGGCCCACGTGTTCGGGCACGCGGACTTCTTCCGCAACAACGCCTGGTTCGCCCCGACGGAGCGGCTGATGCTCGAGCGCTTCGAGGAGCACGCCCGGCGGATCCAGGGGTACGTGGACCGCTTCGGCCAGGACCGGGTGGAGCGCTTCATCGACGTGGCCCTGAGCCTCGAGCCGCTGATGGACCCCCACGGGCCCCAGCGCCGACACCGGGCGGCGGAGCAGCGCGCGAGCCGCGGCGGGCCGGCCGCCGGGTCCTCGCTCTCGGAGCGGAGCCGCGCGAGCCTCCGGCTCGTCATGGGGGACGCGGACCCCGGCGCCGACTCCGTGCGCGCCGACCTACCCACCTTCGACCTCCTGCCCTTCCTCATGGAGCACGCGGACCTCGAGGAGTGGGAGCGCGACGTGCTGTGGATCGTCGCCGCCGAGGCCGAGTACTTCCTGCCCCAGCGCCTGACGAAGATCATCAACGAGGGGTGGGCCAGCTTCTGGCACAGCAAGCTGCTCACGGGCGGCCTGCTGGACGCCTCGGAGCTCGTGGAGTTCGCGGACTGCCACTCCTCCGCCACCCATGCGGCGCCGGGGCAGCTGAACCCCTACAAGCTGGGGATCGAGCTCTTCAGGCACGCGGAGCGTCAGGGGCTCGACCTGTTTCGGCTCCGTGCCGTGCACAACGACGTGTCCTTCGTCGACGAGGTCATGGACGAGGAGTTCACGGCGCGCTCGGCCCTCTTCGTCTCTCAGCGGGCCCGGGGTGGGGCGGGGGCGACCATCGGGACCCGCGACCACGAGCGGGTGAAGCAGGAGCTCCTGCGGTCCCTGGCGTGGGGAGGCCAGCCGCGGATCGAGCTGGTGGACGTCACCGATGGTGGCAGCCGGGAGCTGGTGCTGCGGCACCACCACGACGGGCGTGACCTCAAGCTGGACGAGGCGTCGGAGGTGCTCCTGACCATCGAGCGCCTTTGGAAGGCGCCGGTCCAGCTCCTCACGGAGGAGGACGGGGAGGAGCGCCGGCTGACGGCGCGGGGCGGCGAGGTCGCCCTGCGCGAGGCGGGTCCCACCGGCCCCGCCCTCCCGTCCCGGGCGAGCTGACCCCGCGGCGGTTCGTGCCATGCTCCGAGCAGGCCTCAGGCCCCTTCGAGGGGGCGGTCGAGGGGTCGTGGGTCGGCTGGCGCCGGGGGCCGCGACGGCCTTCCCGGGGACCGCGGGGGATCCTTGCATCCCGACCCCGGAGGGGCTCTTCTGGTCCCTGAGATGGCCCTCGTCCACGAGCTCTCCTGGTCGGCCTCGCGGTCGCGGTCCTTCGCGAGCTGCCCGCGCCGGTACTACTACGTCTACTACCTCTCCTGGCTGGGGTGGGGCCGCAACGCGGACCCCGAGCGACGTCGGGCCTACCTGCTCAAGAAGATGACCCGCATGCCGATGCTGGCGGGGGACATCGTCCACCGGGCGATCGCGGAGTACTTCGCGCGCCGGGACCAGGGCCAGGGCTGGACCGCGGAGGAGGCCACCTCCTGGGCGGTGGGTCAGCTCCGGGCCGGGTACAAGGAGTCCCGGGACGGGGCCTGGAAGGCCAGCCCAGCCCGATCCGTGCGCCTCGCCGAGCACCACTACGAGGAGGAGCGCATCGCCGAGGACACCGGCGCGGCGGGGGACTACGGGAAGCGCTACGTGGATCGGATCACCTCCTGCCTCGGCGCGTTCTTCGAGGACCCCAAGCTCGAGTCGGCGCGGGAGTCGCAGCCGGGGGACTGGCTCGCGTGCGAGGACATGAGCACGTTCGAGCTGTTCGACACGAAGGTCTTCGCGGTGCCCGACTTCGCGTACTGGGACTCGGAGCGCGGCTCGGGGGAGCGCGGGACGGTCCGGATCCTCGACTGGAAGACCGGCCGCCCCGCCGAAGGAGATCGCTTCCAGCTCGAGATCTACGCCTTCTACGCCCGCGAGTACTGGGGCGTGGATCCCCGCTCGACGACGGCGGCGGACGTCTACCTCCTGAGCGGGGAGGTGAGCGAGGTGCAGATCTCCGACGACGCCCTGGAGGGCGCGCTGGGCCGGATCGAGGCCAGCATCGAGGAGATGCGGGCCGTCCACTTCGACGCGGATCGCTCCAAGGGGGACCCCGAGGCGTTCCCCATGGTGGAGGAGGCCCGCGCGGCCTCCGAGTGCTCCAGTTGCAATTTCCGAGAGCTCTGCGATCGGGCATGAGACACCCCGGCGTCCCGGGCCCGAGAGGCCGCCTCGATCGGCGTTTTCGGGTGGGGTGAGGGGCCCCCGGTGCTCGATAATCCCAGTCCGGCTCTCCCGGCTGACGCCCCGTCCGGGGAGCCCGACTCGCGCCCATGACCCCCCCCAAGGCCTCGATCCTGATCCCCACGCTCAACGGCGAGGGGGACCTGCGGCGTCTGCTGCCCGCCCTGGCGGAGCAGCGCCTTGACGGCGAGCTGGAGTACCTGGCGATCGACTCCTCGAGCACCGACCGCACGGTGGAACTCCTCGAGGCCGCGGGCTTCCAGGTCGAGGTGATCCAGCGGGCCGACTTCGGCCACGGCCGGACGCGGAACGCCCTGGCGGCCCGGGCCTCCGGGGAGTTCCTCCTGTTCCTCTCCCAGGACGCCACCCCCGTGGGGCCGGACTTCGTGAGCCGCATGCTGGCGCCCTTCGCGGACCCCACCGTGGCGGGCGTCACCGCCAGGGTGCTCCCCAACGCGGGGGACGACGCGCTGACCGCGCGCACGGTGGTGGAGTCCCCGGAGGCCTCCGAGCACTCGGAGACCCGGGTCTGGACCTCCCCGGCGGACTACCTGAGCATGAGCGGTCCGGATCGGGCCGCCCTGCTCCGCTTCAACAACGTCGCGAGCTGCGTGCGCGCCAGCGTGCTGGCGCAGGAGCCCTTCCCGGAGGTCCCCTTCGGCGAGGACTTCGCCTGGGCCGCGCGGGTGATGGCGCGCGGGCACGCCCTGCACCACGCGGGAGCGGCCGCCGTGCAGCACGCCCACCGGTACGGCCCCGGGGCCGCCTACGCGCGGTACCGGGTCGACGCGATCTTCCACCGGGAGTTCCACGGCTTCGCCGTGCGCCCCGGCCTGCTGTCCCTGCTCAAGGGCATCGTCTACGAGCTGTCGCGGGACCTCGCCTACGTGCGCCGCCACGGCGGTCGCTGGGTCGACCTGCTGCGCGCGCCCCTCCTGCGCTCGGCCCAGGTGACCGGCCAGTACGTTGGCAGCCGCGGCGGCGGCGAGACCTGGTCGGAGGTGCGCCGGAGCGGCGCCCTGGACCTCCCTGGCGTGACCCCCGCCTCCTCCTCCTGATCCTCCCCTCGCGTACGTTGGCCACCCCCCGAGACACGACCGCGCCGAAGGTCTCCGTCCTCATGCCGACCTGGCAGGGCATGGAGTTCCTCGAGCGTGTCCTCGACGCCCTCGCGGCGCAGCGGACGGACTTCGCCTGGGACTTCCTCGCCATCGACTCCGGCTCGACGGACGGGACCTGGGAGCTGCTGGGCTCGCGCGCGTCCGACTTCCCGGTCCCGCTCCGCCGGGAGCGGATCCACGGCGTGGAGTTCGACCACGGCGACACGCGCAACCTCCTCGCGGCGCGCTCTCGCGGGGAGCTCATGGTGTTCCTGACCCAGGACGCGATCCCGGGTTCGCCCGGGTGGCTCGCGGGCCTGGTGGGGAACTTCGACGACCCCTCGGTCGGCGCGGCCTACTCCCGTAACGTGCCCCGCCCCGACGCGGACGTGCTCACGAAGATCTTCAGCGCCGGGGATCCGGGCTACGCCGAGGGTCGTCGGGAG
>JASFWR010000232.1:0-6154 GCA_050049155.1 Planctomycetota bacterium
AACCCGGACGAGGCCGCGCGCTGGTTCGCCCACGGCCCCGGGCTCGAGGCCGGCCCCGCGCCCGCCGGCGCGCTCACGGTGGCCGCCGAGGGCCCGCTCGCCCTCACGGGGATCCACCCGCGGGGCCTCTACACCCACGGCACCTCCACCCGCCACCGCGGCGTCCTGCAGTCGGCGCGCGTGGACCTCGGCGAGGACCTCGCGCTCTGGGGCCTCGTGGCCGGTGAGGGCGCGCGCCTGCGCTACGTGGTCCAGGACTACCCCCGCCAGGGCACCGTCTACCAGACCGCCGGCATCGGGGGCGGCGCCTGGGAGTGGAAGCGCCTGGACCTCGCGTACTGGGCGGGCGACTCCATCCACGTGGAGCTCGTGACCGGCCAGGACGCCCCGGTGGAGACCTTCGGCGGCGACCGCAGCTGGTTCGGCGTGCGAGCCGTCGCCCTGCTCCCGAGCGGGGAGCGGCCCGCTGGCGACCCGTCGCCGGCGGACACGCTCCTCCGGCTCATGGCTGCCGAGGGCGCGGACCTGACGCCCGCCGAGGCCGCCAGGGAGGCCCTGCGGGGGGCGCTGCTCCGCTGGGAGGCCGCGGCTTCGACCGACGCCGAGGCCCTGCTGCTCGACGCCTGCCTGCGCCACGGCGTCCTCCCCAACGAGCTCGACGCCCTCCCTGAGGCCGGCCCGCTGGCTCGCAGGTACCGGGAGCTCGAGGCGGGGGTCCCCGTGCCGACGCGGGTGCCGGGGCTCCTGGAGGCCGACGCCGCGGACTGGCCCCTCCTCGAGCGAGGGGACCACCGCCGCCCGGGGGCGCCCGTGGAGCGCCGGTTCCTGGAGGCCATCGACCCCACGCCCTTCGACGCCGAGGACAGCGGCAGGCTCCAGCTCGCCGAGGCGCTGGCGGCCCCGTCGAACCCGCTCACCGCGCGGGTCATGGCGAACCGCGTGTGGCACCACCTCATGGGGCGCGGCCTCGTCGCCACCCCGGACAACTTCGGACGGCTGGGCGCCGCGCCGACCCACCCCGAGCTCCTCGACCACCTCGCCACCGAGCTCGTGCGCGGCGGCTGGTCCGTGAAGTCGCTCGTCCGGCACGTGGTCACCTCGCGAACGTTCGCCCGCGCCGCGGAGGCCTCCCCCGAGGCCCTCGCCCGGGACCCGGAGAACGCCCTGCTCTCCCACGCCTCGCTCCGCCGCCTGGACGCGGAGGCGATCCGCGACGCCATGGTGCAGGTGGCCGGCGCCCTGGACGACCGCATGTACGGCGCCTCCGCGGCTCCCGGACCGGACACGACCCGGCGGAGCGTGTACGTGCGCTCCCAGCGCAACCGCATGGACCCCTTCCTGGTGGCCTTCGACGCGCCGGTCCCCTTCGCCCCCGTGGGCGCGCGCCCCAGGACCACGGTCCCCGCCCAGTCCCTCACCCTCCTGAACGGCGAACTCACCTGGCGCCTCGCCGAGCGCTGGGCCGGGCGCGTGCGAGGGCTCGAGGCGACCGAGCCGGTGCGCCTCGACCACATGTGGGAGGCCGCCACCGGCAGGGCCCCCGAGCGCGCTGAGAGCGAGCTCCTGGCGCGTCACCTCGAGGCGTGCCGGGCCGAGGCCCGCGAGAGCGCCGTGACGCGCGAGCGCCTCACGCGGGAGGTGGATGCCGCCCGCGAGGCGGCGGACGCGCTCCTCGGGCTGGCCCGGGAGCGCCTCGAGGGACGCACGGGTGAGGCCTCCACGAGCCTGCCCTCAGGCCCCGCGCCCATCGCCGCGTGGGACTTCACAGAAGGCGAGGCCGCCCTCTCCGCGGCCCCGGCCCTCACCCTGCACGGCACCGCGCGACTGGGCCCCGACGGGCTCGTCCTCGACGGCGGCGGCCACGCCTCCACGGGCGGCATCGATCTCCCGCTCGGGGCCCGGACCCTGACGGCCTGGGTCCGGATCGACGACCTCGAGCAGCAGGGCGGCGGCGTGGTCTCCGTGCAGAACCGCGACGGCGGGCAGTTCGACGCCCTCGTCTTCGGGGAGCGACGGAAACGCCGCTGGGTGCCCGGCTCCGACAACTTCAAGCGAACCGCTGACCTGGACGGCGCGGACGAGACCGGCGGGCCCGACCCGGTGCACCTCGTCCTGAGCTACGCCGAGGACGGGACGGTGACCGCGTACCGCAACGGCGAGCCCCTCGGCCACTCGATCCGCGTCGCGCCGCTGGCGAGCTACCGGGCCGGCGACTGGAACGTCCTGCTCGGCAACCGCCACGGTGCGCCGTCCCCCCAGCGGACCTTCCGGGGCGTCCTCCTGCGGGCCGCGGTCCACGGGTACGCCTTCACGGCCGAGGACGCGCGCGCGGACCACGAGGGCCGACCGCCGGTCCGCCGGGAGGACCTGCTGGCCGAGCTCAGCCCCGCCGAGGCCAGCCAGCTCCTGGAGCAGGAGGCGCGCCTCGCCCGCGGGCGCGCGGACCTCGAGGCCCTCGGCGAGCCGACCTCACGGGACGACCCCTGGACCCGGGTGGCCCACGCGCTCTTCAACCTGAAGGAGTTCATCCATGTCCGATGACGCCAGGACCGACCGGGACCTCCACGGGGCCCTCTCCCGCCGGCGTCTCCTGGAGGCGACCTCCACCGGCTTCGGGATGCTCGCTCTCGCGGGGCTCACGGCGCAGCCGTCCCTGGCCGGCGTACGCCGCGCCGTGGAGCGCGAGGCCGAACGGCGCCGCGCGAAGCGGGTCATCTTCTGCTTCATGTCGGGCGGCGTGTCCCAGGTGGACTCCTTCGACCCCAAGCCCGAGCTCGAGCGCCTGCACGGCCAGCCCATGCCCGTCGCCGTGCAGCGCACCCAGTTCAACAACAACGGGAACGTGATGGCCTCGCCCTTCCGCTTCGGCCGGCACGGCGAGAGCGGGCTCGAGGTCAGCTCCATGTTCCCCCACATCGCCACGGTGGCGGACGAGCTGGCGGTCATCCGCTCCATGACCAGCAGCGTGAACGAGCACGCCCAGGGCAACTACCTGATCCACACCGGCTTCCCCTTCCTCGGCCACCCGAGCGCGGGCTCCTGGCTCCACTACGGGCTCGGGGACGCCACCCAGGACCTCCCCGGCTTCGTGGTCCTCCAGGCCGGCGGCGCGGTCCCGCCCCACGGCGGGGTCGGCCTGTTCAGCAGCGGCTTCCTCCCCGCCCACCACCAGGCCTCCATCCTGGTGGCCGACCGGGACCCCGCCGTGCGGAACGTCGCCCCCGCCCTCCGGCCCGACGCCCAGCGCCGCCAGCTCGACCTCATCGCCGAGCTGGACGCGCGCTTCCTCGAGCGCTCCCCCGACCGCGCCCTCGAGGCCTCCATCCGGAACCACGAGACGGCCTTCCGCATGCAGCGCGCCGTCCCGGACGTGTGCGACATCGCGGGGGAGACCGCGGCGACCCGGGCCCTCTACGGCCTGGACGACCCCGAGCCCACCAAGGCCGCCTACGCGCGCCAGTGCCTGCTCGCCCGCCGGCTCGTGGAGCGCGGCGTCCGCTTCGTGGAGCTCAGCTGCATCACGAAGAACATCGGCGCCGGCGGCGCCGCCAACCCGTGGGACCAGCACGGCGCGCTCGAGGAGGGGCACGGGGCGATGGCGTACCAGGTGGACCAGCCCATCGCCGGGCTCATCAAGGACCTCCGCTCCCGGGGGCTCCTCGAGGAGACCCTGGTCGTCTGGGCCGGGGAGTTCGGGCGCACCCCGTTCTCCCAGGGCGGCGACGGCCGCGACCACAACCCCCACGGGTTCAGCGTGTTCCTCGCCGGGGGCGGCGTGAAGGGCGGCACCGTGCTCGGCGCCACGGACGAACTCGGCTACCACGCCGTGGAGGACGTCTGCGACGTGTACGACCTGTGGGCCACGGTGCTCCACCTCTGCGGGCTCGACCACGAGCGGCTCACCTACCGCTACGCCGGGCGCGACGTGCGCCTCACGGACGTGCACGGCCGCGTCCTCAGCCAGGTCGTCGCCTGAGGCCGAAGGCCGCCGCCCGCGATCGAACCTCCGGCGGAGGGCGCGGATCCGGCCCGGCTGCGGTCAACGCGACCACGGACCTCCCGCGCTCAGCGTGACTCCCGGTGCCCCGCGCTCAGCGCGACTCCGCGTCTCCCGCGCTCAGCGCGACTCCGCGTCTCCCGCGCTCAGCGCCACTCCGGCGCGGGCCGAGCGGCCAGCTCGCCGACGAGGCCGGGGTGGAAGCCCCCCTCGAGGTCGCGCACGTGCCGGAAGCCCATGCCCTGCAGCAGGCTCGCCGCGCAGGACGAGCGGTAGCCCCCGGCGCAGTGCACCAGCAGGGGCTCGTCCCGGTCCCAGCCCTCGGCGAGGCTCGCGAGGCGGTCGAGGGGCGCGCTCCTGGCGCCCGGGTAGCTGGCGGCCCGGTGCTCCCCGGGCGCGCGGACGTCCACGATGGCGGCGCCAGTGGCGGCCAGGTGGTCGACGAGGTCCGACGGGGGCACCCGATGGGTCCGGTCGCGCTCGCTGCTCCCCAGGTCGGCGTCCAGCTCGGACCAGTCCGCCACGCCCACCACGGTGTCGTAGCCGATGCGGCCGAGGCGGACGACCGCCTCCTCCAGCTGCTCGCCGCGGCCAATCACGACGATCCGGCGACCCGGCTCGACGACGCTCCCCGCCCAGGGCGCGAAGCGGCCGTTGAGCCCGACGTGGACCGAGCCTCTCATGAAGCCCTCGTGGAACTCGTCCTCGGTGCGGACGTCGAGCAGCAGCGCGCCGTCGCCGGCGTGCTCGCGCACCTCCGCCGGGGACAGGCGAACCATGGACCGCGCCACGGTGTCCGGGAGCAGCGCGCGCTCCTGCTTGTTGAGGACGGCGTCGTGAAGGAAGTAGCCGGGCGCCGCCGGCTGCTCGGCGGTCACCATGGCCACGAACGCCTCCAGGTCGCTTGCCTGCAGGGCGGCGTTCCCCGCGCGCTGGGCGCCGATGGTGGAGACCGTCTCCGTGCTCAGGTTCTTCCCGCACAGGGAGCCCGCCCCGTGGGCGGGGTACACCAGCACGTCGTCGGGCAAGGCCATCAGCTTCCCGTGCAGCGACCGGTGGAGCATCGCCGCCAGCTCCTCGGAGGTCACCCCGACCGAGGCCAGCAGGTCCGGGCGCCCCACGTCGCCGATGAACAGGGTGTCGCCGGTGAGGACCGCACGGGGGGCGCCCTCCGCGCCCTCACGCACCACGTAGCTGACGCTCTCGGGGGTGTGCCCCGGGGTCTCGAGGGCCGTGATCCGGACGTCCCCCACGGCGAGTTCGTCGCCGTCGCCCAGGGGCGAGAACTCGAACTCGGCCTCCGCCCGCGCGCCGAGGTGGATCGGCACGCCATGGCGGGCCCTCAGCTCCAGGTGCCCCGCGAGGAAGTCCGCGTGGAAGTGGGTCAGGGCCACGCCCACGAGGCGCAGGCCGCGCTCGGCCATGAAGCGCTCGTAGACCTCGACGTCCCGCCTGGGGTCGACGACGAGGGCCTCTCCGGCCGACTCGTCCGCGATGACGTAGCTCGCCTGGGAGAGGCAGCCGAGGTAGAACTGCTCGATCAGCACGGGGCGCTCCTCCCGGGACGGGTCAGGCCCCGGCGCCGTTGGAGGTCACGGACCCGGAGCTCGCCGACGAGGGGCGCGGCAGCGCGGCCCCACCGGCGCTCACCCGGTTCCACGGGAGCCGCGCGAGGGCCAGGGCCATCGCGCAGGAGTCGGTCACCCCCGCGAACACGAGCCCGGCGCCGAAGAACCCGGCCAGCCAGATGAAGCCCGGGTGGACGACGGCCGCGAGGGCGACGCCCAGCAGCACCATGGACCCGACGGCGATGCGCACCTGGCGCTCGAGGGAGATCACTCCCCCGGAGCCCTGCACCATCGGGAGGCGCGCCGCCTTCCAGGCCTTCAGGCCGCCCTCGACCACGAGCACCTGGCGATCACAGGGGAGGAGGACCTCCCTCGCGATGCGCGCCCGTTGCCCGGTCTCGCACATCAGGAGCACCGGGGCGTTGGGCTCCCCGGCGAGGCTCTGGGACGTCAGTCGATCCACGGGGATGTTCCTCGAGCCCTTGGCGTGCCGGGCCTCGAACTCCGCTGGGGCGCGCACGTCGATGAGCTGGACGCCAGGGAGGGAGGCGGCGGCGAGGGGGTCGATCAGGAACGGGGTGAAGATCAT
>JASFWR010000020.1:0-18319 GCA_050049155.1 Planctomycetota bacterium
ACCCTCGCCGCGCTCTTCCATCGCAGCGACGACCTCTCCGGGCTCGAGCTCCACGGCGCCCTGCGCAGGGCGCTCCGTGCCCGGAGGCCCCTGGCCCTGGCGCGGCGCCTCGGGCAGCTGTCGATGATGCTCCTCGGGGCGGCGCTGATCGCCGACGCGAACCTGGAGCTCCCCTTCGAGCTCCCGCCCGTGCCCCGCCCGGAGGCCGGTGTCCAGACCCTGGCGGGGGCGGCGCTCGTCGGCGCCGCGGCGCTGTGGGCCGCGGTGAGGCGCCTCTGGCTCCGCGGGCGCGCCGGCGTCGCGATCCGCGCGATCCGCGTGGTGCCCCGTGACCCCGAGCCCCTCGCGCGGCTCCTGCAGCGCGTCCCGCCGAGCACCCGGCGGGACCTCGCCCTGCCCGACGGGGGCTCCGTGGGCTCGCGCCTCGTGCTCCTCCAGCGGTTCGTCTCCATCCTGCGGGAGCTCGGCCACGACAGCTTCTACGTGCTCATGGACCGGGTGGACGAGGCCACCATGCTCGCGGGGCGCGCGGAGCTGATGCGCCCCTTCGTCGAGCCCCTGCTGGAGCACCGGCTGCTGCAGTTCGACGGCCTCGCCCTCAAGCTCTTCCTGCCCATCGAGCTCTCCCGGCTGTACCTCGGCGCGTCGCCCGAGCAGCTCAAGAGCATGCGCCTCGACAAGGCCAACACGATCCCGGAGCTGCGGTGGACCGGGCAGGAGCTCGCACAGGTCGCCTCGCAGCGCCTCGCCGCGGTCCGCGCGGCGGACGTGGACGCCGCCGCGCCGGGGGCTCGCCTCGAGGACCACTTCGCCGACGACATCACCGAGGAGGAGCTGCGCGGGACCCTCGCCGAGCTGGGGACGCCGCGCCTCGCCTTCGGCTTCCTGGGAGCCGTGCTCGCGGAGCACGCCCGCGACCTCGCGGACGGCCTGCCCGCGGACGCCCCGGAGTGGCGGGTGCCGCGGCGCCGGTTCGACATCCTCCGCGCCAACTGGCTGGACCGCGCTCGCGGGCTCCGCAGGGCCCTGAACTGACCCCTGGGGGGCCCGCGGGGGCGGCCGGCAGTTCCGGCGGGATTCCTGCTCCCAACCGGGCGAGCACCCCGAAGATGTGGGGGCAGCCACAGGCTGGACCCATGCGCTCGGTCTTCCCCGCCCTCCAGAACCGCACCCTGCTGAACGTGCTCCTCGGCGCGATCGCCGTGTCCGTGGTGACGGCGGTGGCCGTGTCGATCCAGCGAGGGGAGAAGGAGCCGGAGCCCGCGCCGGAGCCGGCGGGGCCGCCGGTCTTCATCACGGGCGGGACGCCGGCCCAGTGAGCCGGCCCAGTGAGCTGGCCCAGTGAGCTGGCTCCGTGACCCAGTTCGGTGACCCAGCGCCGTGACCCAGCGCCGTGACTCAGGGCCGGGGTCGCTCCCAGAGGTGTCCTCGACCGCGGTGCCCCTCCGCCCCGCGCCGCGCCTGGCGACGCCGGGATCTCGAACCCGGTGACGCCCGTTCGCGGGCGGCACCCTGATCCGCGCGGACCCGCCGGGTGGGCGCCGGAGCGCGTACGAGGTGGTTCGTACCAACGAGCAGGGCGGCCGCTCCCCGGAGGAGCGACCGCCCTGCTCGTTCGTCGCGCGCTGCGCCGCCCGCTCGATCGAGCCGAGCGGCTGGCGGAGCCCGGGGTCAGCCCTCCTGCGGGGCCGGATCGGCGGGCGGGGACTCGGGGGCCGCGTCGTCGACCACCGGCGCGGGGGAGACCTGCACCAGGCTCGGCGCGGCGGTGGCCACGTCCTGCTCGCCCTCGGGGAGCTCCTCGGGGGCCGCCGCCGCGTTGAGCGAGGGCAGCATCGGGATCGCCGCGAGCGGCGTCACGCCCTCCTCGATCTGCGGCGCGCTGGGGAGCCCGCCGGAGGGGGCCGGCTGGATGAGCTTCTCGGGCTCGGTCTGGCCGTAGGAGGCGGAGAGCTCGTCGACGCCGCCGCGGACCTCCGCGGCCCGGGCCTGGACGCTCGCGATGTGGCCCAGGACCTCGCGCCGCTCCATGAGGGCGTCCACCAGCTCCTGGAGGCGGATGCCGATGGCCTCCTCCCGCGCCTCGAGGCGCTCGGCCATGGCGTCCACGGCGCAGTCCGCGTAGCGCGACACCAGGTGCTGGTGGGCGCGCTGGACCGTCTCGACGAAGAAGCGGCTCTTGAACAGGTCGAGCTCGCGCCGGATCGCCCGCCGGGCGTCCTCGCCCAGGCGCCGCGTCTTGCGGTCGATGGAGATGCGCGCCGCCGGGTTCGACGGCTCGCCGAAGAGCCGGCGTCGGCAGGTGGCCTGGGACCGGAAGAGGACCCAGTCGATCAGGCTCCGCCGCACGGGGATGCGCTCCACGGCGATCGGGGCGGTGACGTGGCCGAGGGCGGCGTCCTTGCTCATGGCGCCCAGGGACTCCAGGCCGAGCTGGGCGAGGTCGATCTCCGCCGCGTGCAGGTCGGCGCCGATCTCGCTGGGGAGCAGGAGCCCGGCGGTGCCGGGCTGGACCTCGTCCTCCAGGGTCTCGGCGACGAAGCCGGCGAGCTCGGCCTCGTAGCGCGCGAGGCGCGGGACGAGGTCGTCGTTGATGAGGGACTCGAAGCTCGCGTCGGAGAGGAACCACTGGTCCACGAGCCGGTCGAGCTCCTGCTCCGTCTCCTTGCTCGCCGAGCGGGCGCGGTCCCTGATCGCCGGCGCGAGCTTCTCGTCGAGCTCGCGGAAGGCCACGCGCCAGTCGAAGGCGCCGAGGCGGTGGACCGCGTGGCGGCGGCGCTGCTGCTCCTGACGCTGGGCGTCGAGGGCGTCGGCGTGGGCGCGGAGGGCGGCGATCGAGTCGTGGTCGCAGATCCCCTCGAGGTCCTCGAGGAGGCCGCCGGCGCGCCGCAGGCTGTCGCCCAGGAAGGCGACCAGGTAGTCGGTGCTGTTGAGGTACTCGGTCAGGTCCTCGAGGAACGCGTCGAAGTTGGCCTGACCTCGGGCCGGCTCGGCGGGCGCCTCGCCCGCGCCGGCCGACAGCCGGTGGCTGGCGGCGCGCAGGAGGTCGACGGGGTAGATCTTGAGCCGCCCCTCGTCGGCCGCCTCCTTCAGCGGCGCGCTCATGGCGAGGTTCTCGAACGCGTCGATGATCCGCAGGGGATCCTCCTGCTCGAGGCTCGGGACGAGGGAGCCGTCGGGCGAGAGGTCGGACTTGGTGGTGTCGAGGTTGACCACCAGGAAGATGCGGCTGAAGAGCTCGAGCAGGTCCTCGAACTCCTCGAACACCTGCTCGAGGAACAGGTTGTCCGACTTGACGACGAAGATGGCGCAGGAGGCCGAGTCACGGAACTCCTTGGTCATCCGGTCGTAGCCGAACTTCATGCGGCTGTAGAGGCCGGGGGTGTCCACGAGGACTGCGCCCGACTGGGCGAGGTCGCCGGCCGGCAGCCGCACGTCCACCTTGCGGATCGCGTCCTGGTAGTGGCGCGACGGGTCGAACTCGATGTCCGCGGCCTCCGCCTCCCGGAGCTTGGACGCCAGTTCCTCGTGGGCTCCGTTCACGTGCCCGTAGAGGGCGGCGGGCTCGGTGAAGCGCTCGATCTCCCCGCTGTACCTGGACACGTAGAACACGCGCTCGTCCGCATGGGAGAGGTACACCATGCACGGGTACGCCGGGAGGCTGGAGACCTCGCTCACGTAGGTGCCGGCGAGGGCGTTCATGAGCGTCGACTTGCCGCTCTTGAGCGGGCCGAAGAGCAGGACGTAGGCCTGCTGCTCGGCGACCTTGTCGACGAGCCCCTGGATGCGGTGTTGGAGGTCGAGCAGTTCGGCCCGAACCTCGGGGATCCCGAGGTCCCCTCGAGCGTCGTTCAGCGCGGCGTTGGCCTCGCTGATCGGCTTGAGGATCGGTCGAACCGTGGCGTCGAAGGCCTCGCAGAACTGGCTGAGCAGCGTGCGCATGGCGGCGTCCTGTTGGGGGTGCGGTGAGCGGGGGGCGTGCGGGCCCCTCCGTCGCCACTATAGGCGTGGCAAAGGGGAATCCAAAGCCCGGCGGGACGGACCGCACCGCGCCCTTGGATCCGACTACACTGGCCGCGATGACGACCTCCGAGGGACACGGTGGGGACGACCCCCGCGCCTCCGTGCGGGCCATCGCGCGCCGCGCGGCCGCGCGGGCGCGCGGACAGGCCCCGGCCTCCTCTCGGGCTTCGGCCGGCGCCGAGGCCGTGCAGGTCGAGGCCGTGCGACCCGTCGCCGCCGCCTCCCCGCAGGAGGAGGAGCGGGAGCTCGTGGGGGAGGGCCTGGTCCGGGCCGCCCCGGAGGGCTCCGAGCTCGTGGTCCCGCCGCGGGCGCGTATCACGCCCATGGCCAGGGAGCTCGCCTTCCAGAAGGGGGTGACCTTCGTCACGGGGCGCTCCGCCGAGCCCCTCGGGCCTGCGGGGCCCGCGGGGGCCGCGCGGCGGTCCCCCGCGAGGATCGCCGTCGCCAGCGACCACGGTGGGCACGCGCTCAAGGAGGAGCTGCTGCCGCTCCTGCGGGAGATGGGGGAGCGGCCCTTGGACCTGGGGCCGGACACCGCCGAGGTCTCCGTGGACTACCCGGACTTCGCGCGGCTGGTGGCCCTGGAGGTCTCCGAGGGGCGGGCCCACCTGGGCATCGTGGTGGACGGGGCCGGGATCGGCTCCGCCATGGTCGCCAACAAGGTCCCCGGAGTCCTGGCGGCCAACTGCTGGAACGCGGCCTCCGCGCGCAACGCGCGCGAGCACAACCACGCCAACGTGCTGACCCTCGGGTCGGGCCACCTCGACCTGGCCGCGGCCCGCGACGTGATCGAGGCCTTCCTCACGACCCCCGTGGGGGAGGGCCGCCACGAGCGCCGGGCGCGCAAGACCGCCGCGGTCGAGGCCGAGCACCTGCGGGCCCGCGCGCTCGCCAGGACGTACGACGAGGGCCGGAGCTGAGCCCCGCGTGACATGAACGAATCCACCCACGATCGCCTGGATCCGACCGCCCTCGAGGACCTCCTGGCGGAGATCGGCGCCCGCCTGCTGGCGGGCGAGCGGCTCCACGGAGCGGGCTCCTCGTTCTCGCTCCAGGTGGATCTCGCCGCCGCGGCGCGCCCCCTCGTGGCCGCGGGCGCCTGTCGCCTCGGCGTCTGCTCGTCGGTGGCGCCCGGCGACGGGAGCGCGCGCTGCCCCGACCCGACCCGCCTCGGGGACATCGCCAGCTCCATCGACCACACCCTCCTGAAGGCCGACGCCACCCAGGAGGAGATCGACCAGCTGTGCGCCGAGGCCATGGAGAACCGCTTCGCCTCGGTGTGCGTGAACTCCTCGTGGGTGCGGCGTTGCGCCGAGATCCTCGCGGGCTCGGGGGTGCTGGTCTGCACCGTGGTGGGCTTCCCCCTGGGCGCCGCGCTCACCGAGGTGAAGAGCTACGAGGCGCGCCGCGCCATCGAGGACGGGGCGTGCGAGGTGGACATGGTCCTCAACGTCGGCGCCATGAAGTCCGGTCTCCACGAGGCCGTGCGCGCGGACGTGGCGTCCGTGGCGGCCACCTGTCATGGGCTCGGCGCGCGCCTGAAGGTCATCCTCGAGACCTGCCTGCTCACCAAGGACGAGATCGTCCGCGCGAGCGAGCTCTGCAAGGCGGCGGGGGCCGACTTCGTGAAGACCTCCACGGGCTTCAGCAGCGGCGGCGCGACGGTGGAGGACGTGGCGCTCATGCGGCGCGCGGTCGGCCCGGTGGTCGGCGTGAAGGCGAGCGGCGGCGTCCGCGACGCGGCGGCGGCCCGAGCCATGCTCGAGGCCGGCGCCACGCGGATCGGCGCCTCGGCCTCGGTGGCCATCGCCCAGGGCGCGCCCGCGTCGGCGGGCTCGGGCTACTGATCCCGCCGGACCGGCTCAACCCTGCGCGGCCGGCTCGGGTCCGGGTCCTGTGCCCGCCCCGGTCTTCGCCTCGGGTGCCCACTTCAGACCCGCTTCAGATGCACGGGTCGAGCGTCCCGGAGGGCGCCCGGAGCCGCCACCTAGTCGCGCGGATCGTCCACCGAGGGTGAGACGATCCGCTGGGCGAGGAGCTGCTGGGCGATCACGACGGCGTCGGAGCCGCCGGGGCGACCGGTGGGGTCCACCTCGATCCGGTCGACGCCCTCGGTCTCCACGGCGAGGTGACACAGTGTCACAACGTCCAGGACCCGGTCGGCGAGCGGGCGTCCGGGGCCCTCCTGGAGCAGGATCTCCGGGCCGCGCTCGCGCACGACCTCGAGGTCGATCTCGAGCCTCGAGGCGGGCCTCACGGTGCGTAGGGTGGCGTTACCATTCCCGGTTCGCCATGTGGATCGGGCGAGGAGGCCTCTGAGGTGAGCCCCGTCGAGGGCCTTGGCGCGGAACTCCAGCACCTCGACCCCTGCCGCGGAGAGGTCCGGCCTCGGGGTCCAGATGATCCCCGGACGGCGCTCCTCGAGGGCCCGCACCCGGCCCCGCCAATAGGTCGGTTCCAGGAGCAGCGGGTGGAGGGATCGGGCCGGCGACATCGCGCGCGGGAAGCGCGGCCGGGGGCGGGTTCGAACGGCGATTCGTCGAGTTTCCGACCCGAAATCCGAGGCCCCCGGAGCGAGGCCGGCTGCGCCCCTCCGAGGCGGACCCGAGCGCCTCGATCCGAGACGAAAACGGCACCGGGTCACCGGGCCGTAAGTCTTTCGACGTCCCTGACTAAGCGCGGATCGGAGCGCTGGTCCGCGGGCTCGCCCGTGCATAGGATCGACCGCAAGCGGTCGAATGGCCGCCGAGGGTGTCGGGGGGGCGAGAAAGCGTCCCTCTGCGCTCGACGACCTCCCGACGTCGGCCCACTGCTCCTCCGGCGTCCGCACGGACCTCCGTACCCAATGAAGATGCGCTCTCTCTCCCCGCACTCCATGCGCCGCCCGACGCTCCGAGGGCTCCGACGGATGGGCCTCGCGCTCACCCTCGGCGCCGGACTGACGGCCACCGTCCAGGCCGCCCAGGAGGGCGCCGAGACCGAGGCGTCCGCCGACCTCTTCCTGTCCGCCAAGAAGGTCATCGTCCGCCCCGGCGAGACCCTCGAGGACATGCGCCTGCTCGTCCGCGGCGGTCGCATCGTCGCCATGGGCGCGGACCTCGAGCGCCCCGAGGGCGCGACGTCCATCGACGGCGAGGTCATCTGCGCGGCCTTCATGGACCCCTGGTCCGTGGCCGGCGTGGAGTCCTCCTCCGTCGGCACCGACCGGGTCGACACGGCCACCCGCGCCGTGGACGCCCTCGATCCCTACGGCCAGGCGCAGGTCCTCACCGAGCTCGTGGAGTCCGGCGTGCTGATGATGCGCGTCGAGATCGGCCGCAGCGCCGCTGTCTCCGGCGTCGGCGCCGTGATCCGGGCCGAGGGCGCGGACACCGTGCTCGAGGACGCCGCGATCTCCGCGCGCCTCTACTCGCCCGGGCTGGACCCCGTCTCCCGCGTGGGCCAGGTGGACCGGCTCGCCAGCACCCTCGCCAGCGCCAAGAAGTACGCCGACGACGTGGCCACCTACGAGCGCGACCTCGCGGCCTGGGAGGAGGAGATCGCGAAGAAGGAGAAGGAGCTCGAGGAGGACTTCAAGAAGGCCAAGAAGGCCCGCGACAAGAAGGTCAAGGAGGCCGAGGAGGACGGCGAGGAGCTCAAGGAGAAGAAGTACAAGGAGGACAAGCGCCCCAAGGCTCCGAAGTACGACGCCGAGAAGGCCTCCCTCGCCCGCGCGGTGGGGGGAGAGGTGCCCATGGTCGTGCACGTGGAGCAGGCCCTCGAGCTCCGCGAGCTGCTGCGCGCCACGCGCCCCTTCACCCGTATGCGCATGGTGATCGCCGGTGGCCGCACGGCGCTGCTCTTCGCCGACGAGCTCGCCGAGCGCGGCATCCCCGTCATCGTGACGCCGTCCCCGAGCTCGCCCGGCGGCGACGTCGGGGAGCTGGACCCGGGCTTCGCCCTCGCCGGTGAGCTCGCCTCCCGCGGGGTCGAGGTCCTCATCGGCTCCGGCGCCGGGGCCGCCAGCGCCAGCCGCGACCTGCCCCTGCTGGCCGCGACCGCGGTGGGGCACGGCCTCGACGCCGACGCCGCGCTGCACGCCATCACCTCGGGCCCGGCGCGGGTCTTCGACCTCCAGTCGAAGGTCGGCACGGTCCGCCGCGGCCTCCACGCCGACCTGCTCGTCCTGAGCGGCGAGCCGCTCTCCAGTTCCACCCGCGTGCTCGCGGCCATCTCGGGCGGGAAGATCGTCCACCAGTCCGGCGACTGAGCGCCGAACCCGGAGCCATCCACATGCTGATTTCCTGTCTCATCGCCGCCGCGCCCCTGCTCGGCGGACCGGCCGCCGGGGACGCGTTCGCCCTGCGCGCGAGCCACGTGCACGTGGGCGACGGCCAGGTCGTCCTGGACGCCTTCGTCCTCATCGAGGACGGCGTGGTCAAGAGCGTCTCGAACAACGCGCCGCGCGACGTGCGCGTGGTCGAGGTCGACGGTCACGTCGCGCCGGGCTTCATCGGGCTCGGCGAGTCCCTCGGCGCCTCCTCGGAGAACGAGGAGCGCAACCGCAAGTCGACTCCCGAGGCGGACCTCTCCTTCGCCTTCGACCCCACCAACCCCGCCTGGAAGGCCCTGGTGGCCGAGGGGGTCACGACGGTGCTCATCCCCGCGGACCCCTCGCGCATCGCTGGGGGCCAGGCGGCCATCGTCTCGCCCGCCGCGGGCAAGGTGCTCAAGCGGGACGCCGCCGTCTCCCTGAGCCTCTCCAGCGCCGCGCTCGGGACCTCGACCGCGCCCACGAGCTACGCCGGCCTGTACGCCCACGTGGAGGAGCAGTTCGCCGCGGCCGCCGCCGGCAGCCCGCTGGCCGAGGCCAAGGCCGGGAAGCTTCCCGTGATGATGCGGGCCGTCACCCGCAGCGAGGTCTCGCGCGCTGTGTCCTTCGCCGCCGCCCACGGGCTCTCCGGCGCCCTGGTGGGCGCCCCCGAGGCCGACGACCTCGTGGACGCCATCAAGGGCGCGGGCCTCGGGGTCGTGTTCGAGTGCGACGTGACCCCGGCCACCTCCCGGGATGTGGTGAAGAGCTCGCTGGCCCTCTCGAAGGCCGGGGTCCCCTTCGCCTTCACGTCCGACGCGGCGCGCCAGGGTCCGGTCGGGATGCGGATGCAGGCCGCCGCGTGCATGCGCGCGGGGCTGGGCGCCGACGCCGCGCTCCGCGCCATGACCGCCGACGCCGCGCGGCTCGCCGGCGTCGGGGCGACCCACGGGACCATCGCCGCGGGCAAGGCCGCGGACCTCGTGGTCTGGAGCGGCGCTCCGACCGACCTCACCAGCCGAGTCCACTCCGTCTACGCGGGCGGCCAGCTCGTCCACCACGACCACGGAGCCCACAAGTGATGCTCACCAGCCTGATCCTCTCCGCCGCCCTCGCGGCCTCGGGTTCCAGCGCGCCGGCCGACGGCACGAGCTGGACGATCCACGCCGACAAGGTCTACACCTCCACGGGCAAGGTCCACGAGAGCGCCCTGATCGTCGTGGAGGGCGGCAAGATCCGCGCGATCACGCCCGGCGTCGAGGCCACCCGTGACGCCCTGAAGGCCCAGGTGGTCACCGCCGGGATGGTGGACGCGAGCGCCCGCCTGAACACCGGCTCCACCTCGGTCGAGCAGTCGAGCGAGGTCACGCCCCTCGTCACCGCCGACTTCGGCGTCGACCTGTTCTCGCCCCGGTGGGGCACGCTCGCCCGCACCGGCGTGACCAGCGCCTTCATCACGCCCCTGAACCAGAACTGCATCGGCGGGCTGGGCGCGGTGATGAAGACCGCCGGGGAGCGCACGCTGGAGGCGCGAACGGTGGCCGGCGCGCCCATGCTGTGCGGCGCCATCGGGTCCCAGCCGAGCCAGCGGAACAGCTCCGCGTTCGGGCGCCCCACGTCCTTCTTCAACCGCCGGCCCACGACCCGCATGGGCGTCGAGTGGGAGTGGCGGAAGTCGTTCTTCGAGGCGGCGCAGGCCAAGGAGCCGGACCCGTCGCAGAAGATGCTCCTCGACGCGCTGGCCGGGAAGGTCGGCGTGTTCGTCCAGGCCTGGGCCACCCAGGACATCCGCACCGCCGTGTTCCTCAAGGAGGAGATGGCCCGCGAGGGCTTCGGCGAGATGCGCCTGGTGATCGACGCCGGCGCCGAGGCCTGGCGCGAGCCGGCCATGCTGGTCCGCACGAACACGGCGGTGGTCCTGCCGCCGGTCCCCGCCCAGGGGCGCACCACCGACGGTGCGCTCATGTCCATCGAGTGCGCGCGGGTCCTCCGGGACAACGGGATCGCCTTCGCGCTCTCGGGCCACGGCAGCGCGCGGCTCGACATCCAGGCCGGCCTCGCCATGCGCGGCGGCCTCACCCGGGAGCAGGCGCTCCGCGCGGTGACCCTCACCCCCGCCCAGCTGCTCGGCGTCGACGAGCGCGTGGGCTCCGTCGAGGCCGGCAAGGACGCCGACCTCCTCCTCTGGAACGGTGAGCCCTTCGAGGCGACCAGCCGTCCCGTCGGCGTCCTCGTCGGCGGACACCTCGCCCTCGACCCCCGCTGAGCCCCGCGCTCCCTCCCCCGAACACGTCCCCACGGCCCGTCCCCGGACCACCCCTGATCACGATGAAGTCTTCTCTCTCCCACCCCCTCCTGGCGCTCGGGGCGACGCTCCTCGCGGCGTCCACCGCCGTCGCCGCTCCCCAGGTCGACAAGACCGCCGTCAAGGCAGGGACCGTCATCACCCTCGAGGGAGAGCCCATCTCCGACGGGGTCATCGTCATCGAGGGCGGCCGCGTGACCGCCGTCGGCGCCGCGAGCGAGGTCCAGATCCCCTGGGACGCGACGGTGATCGACCAGCCGAACATGGTCGCCTTCCCCGGGTTCGTCGAGGCGCACTCCTCCCGCGGCATCGACCGCGCGAACGAGACCCTCGACGTGGCGCCCTTCCTCGACGTGAAGGACTCCATCGACCCGGTGAACTTCTACTTCGAGGAGGCGCTGCGGCAGGGGATCCTGACCATCAACGTCCAGCAGGGCAACGACACCGTCGTCGCCGGCCAGGGCATGGTCGTGAAGCCCTTCGGCATGACCGTCGAGCAGATGATGGTCAGGCCCCGGTCGGGCGTGAAGATCTCCGCCGCGCCCAAGCGCGGCAAGACCCGGGCGACCCAGGCGCAGGCCCTGCGCGGGGCGTTCGAGGATCTCCGGCGCTACCTCGAGGACATGGTCCAGCGGAAGAAGGACGGGGACGACTTCGACCGCCGCGAGGCGCTCTACCAGGGGCGTGAGCTCGAGGGTGAGGCCGCGAAGGGCAAGCCCCTCGCCTGCGCCGGCTGGACCGTGGACGGCTTCGAGCGGGTCCCGCGCGGCGAGGTCGACGAGAAGCAGGAGCCCCTGCTGCGCATCGTGGAGGGCAAGCTCCCGGTGATCATGTGGTGCTCGACGCCCATGGACGTGCACGCCGCGCTGCGGGTCTCCGAGGCCAACGGCTTCACGGGCAACATGACCCTCGCCCTCGCCCCGGCCTGCTGGAAGGCGGCGCCGAAGATCAAGGAGTCGGGCTGCAGCGTCATCCTCGCGGGCCTCGAGCACAGCGAGACCGACCCGATCACCGGCGAGTCGATCGAGACCTTCGTCCCGAAGGTGCTCCACGACGCCGGCATCCCCTTCGCGCTCATGTCCACGAGCGACTCGAACCGCTCGCTCTGGTACCAGGCCGCCCGCTGCGTCGCCAACGGGATCTCCCGCGACGACGCCCTCGCGGCCGTCACCACCACCCCGGCCGGGATGCTCGGCCTCGGTGACCGCGTCGGCAAGCTCGCCAAGGGCACCGACGGGCACGTGGTGCTCTTCAGCGGCGACCCGCTCGACATCACCTCCGTGGTGGAGCACGTGATCCTCGACGGGGCCCACGTCTACGACCGCAGCAAGGACGTCCGCGTCCGCCAGCTCTTCGACGGTACCCGGCCCCCCGGGACCGCCTCGGACACCTCCGCCCAGGAGGAGTGGCCGGGTGACGGCGACGGGCCCGAGGACGAGGACGACAAGGAGAACGGCTGATCCCGGCGGCTTCGACCATGCAGATGTTCCCGACACTCCGTGCCGCCGCGTTCCTCGCGGCGAGCCTCACCGCCGCGGCGACCGGCGCCCCCGCAGGGGACGCCGTGGTCGTCCGCGCCGGCACCATCCACCTCGTCGAGGGCGGCGTGACCATCACCGGCGGGGGGGCCGTCCTCGTGGAGGACGGCAAGATCTCCGCCGTCGGTCCCGCGGACACCATCGAGGTGCCCGGCGGTGCCGAGGTCATCGACCACGGCCCGGACGCGGTCATCGTCCCCGGTCTCGTCGCCGTCGACTCGGGCTACAACAGCCAGACGGCGGGTCCGCGTACCGCCGACCCGACGCTGCTGGCCATCGACCAGTTCGACCCCTACTCCCCGATCGTCTCCGCCCTCCGGAGCGGGATCACGACGGTCTACCTGGCACCCGCTCGCGGGCGGCTCGTGGCCGGCCAGGGCGCGGTCGTGAAGACCGGCGGTGGGGACGCGGTCAGCGCCGACGACCGGATCCTCCGGGAGCGCAGCGGCCTCCACGGGTCCATCTCGTCGGAGGCGCGCCGCACCCCCGGCTACTGGGAGCCCCCGGTGCCCGCCACGGTGGACGTCGGCCTCGGTGTGCCCGAGCCGCAGCTGCCCACCACGACCATGGGCGCGGTCATCGCCGTGGACGAGCTGATGAAGCTCGCCGGCGGGGACGACGCCCTCGCCCGCGCCTACGGCGCGAAGGCCGGGCCCGCCCTGGCGGACGCCATGAAGGCGGGCGCGACCTGGCGCATGGGGGCGGAGACCGCCGCCGAGGTCCAGGCGCTGCTCGAGCTCAAGGAGCGCCACGGCCTCAGCCTCGTGATCGACGGCGCGAGCGGCGCGGCCTCCATGGCCCCGGCCATCGCCGCCGCCGGCGTCCCCGTCATCGCGGGCGCGTACTACAACGGCGGGCGAGACTTCGGGAAGGGCGCGACCGCCAACTGGCCGCGCTACGACACCATCTCTCGGCTCGCGGCGGAGGGTGTCAAGGTGGCCATCAAGGCGCCGTCGTCCCTCCAGACGTCCGACCTGCGCTTCGGCGCGGCCCTCGCCATGCGCGGCGGCCTGCCGGCCGACGCGGCGCTCTCGGGCATCACCATGCACGCCGCCGAGGTGCTCGGCGTGGCGGACCGCGTGGGCAGCCTGGCGCCGGGCAAGGACGGGGACATGGTCGTCATGACCGGCGACCCGCTCTCCCTGAGCTCCAGCGTCATCGCGACCTACGTCGACGGCGACCTCGCCTGGTCGACGGAGCTCGCGGGCTCCAAGCGCGAGGGGGACCGCCCCGAGCCGGCCACCGTCATCAGCGTGGACGAGCTCCACGTGGGCAACGGCGTCGTCCACACCCCCGGCGAGATCCTCGTCCGCGGCGGCAAGATCCTCGAGGTCGCCCCGCGTGTGGGCCGCCCCTCGGGGGCCCGGGTCGTGCGCGGCGCCGCCGCCATGCCCGGCATGATCGACGCCTACGGACACCTCGGGAGCGGCGGCGGCCGCCGCGCGTTCTCCACGCGCGTGGACCTCACCCGCATCCTCGAGCCCGGGGACTTCGCCGACCGTGAGGTGGCGCGGCGGGGCGTGACCTCCGTCAACCTCATCTCCCCGGACCTCGGCGGGGTGACGCCCTCCATCGCGTACAAGCCTGCCGCGGACCACTTCGATCACCTCGTGGTGGACCCGGTGGCGAGCGTGGTCCTCCAGTGGGACTCGTCGATCATCACCCAGTCGGGCGCGGCGGTCCGGACCGTCCTGAACAAGGCCAAGGAGTACGCGGCCAAGTGGGACAAGTACGAGGCCGACATGGCCGCCTGGACCCCGCCCGCCCCCGAGCCCGCGTCCGAGGAGGACGACGACGAGGAGGAGGAAGAGGAAGAGGCCGAGGAGGAGAAGGACGACAAGAAGAAGAAGAAGGAGCGCGACCCGGCCAAGCCGGTGACGGGCGTCTTCGAGGGCACCTCGCCCAGCGTCGAGGGCTCCACCGTCCGCCTGCGGCTCCTCGAGGCCGAGGACGGCTCCATCACGGGGTCCATGCGCGCCTCCTACCTCGACGGGCTCCGCTCCCTCACGGGCCAGCGGGACGGCTACGACGTGACCCTCGAGGTCGACCTCCTCGACTCCACCCTCGCGGTCACCCTGGCGCAGGTCTACTCCAACGACCCGCCGCCCAAGGGCGCCAAGAAGAAGTCCAAGGAGGAAGAGGAGGCCGACGCGAAGAAGCCGGTCGAGACCTACCTGCGCGGCGAGGCCAAGTGGGCCGGTGAGCGGACCGAGACCATGGACCTCACCCAGGTGTCCTCCGAGTACAAGGTCGCCGCGCGGCCGGTCCGGATCCCCGAGAAGGCCGAGGGGGCCCGGGCGCCGAAGGGCATGCCGAAGCGGCCGTCCGTCGACCCCGACCTGGAGCCGATTCGCCGGGCCATGGCCGGCGAGGCCGCCGTCATCGTCTCGGTGAACCGGGACGACCAGATCCTGCGCTGCGTCGACACCTTCGAGAGCTTCGGGCTCCGGCCGATCCTCTTCCAGGCGAACGACGCCCCGAAGGTCGCGGACCGGATCGCCGGGCGCGTGGCGGGGGTCCTCACCACGCGGTCGAGCCAGCTGGGCGCGCTCGCCTCGGCGGGGATCCCGGTGGCGTTCATGAGCCAGGCCGAGGAGGGCGCCGCCGAGCTCGGCGTGAAGGCCGCCCGGGCCGTGGCCTCCGGCCTCTCGCCCAGCGCGGCCCTCAGGGCGCTGACCTCGGACGCCGCGGCCATGCTCTGCATCGGCGACCGCGTCGGGACCATCGAGGCCGGCAAGGACGCCGACATCGTCGTCCTCGACGGCTCACCCCTCGAGGTGTCCTCGTCCATCGAGCGCGTCTTCGTCAACGGGGACGAGGTTCGCTGAGCCCCATGCGCGCCGCCGTCCTCGCCAGCGCCCTCGCCTGCGCGCCGCTCGTGGCCGCCGCTCCCGCGGCGGCCGCGTCGGACAGCGGGTCCGTGGGCGCGGAGCGCGGGCTGGTGGTGCTCTGCAAGAAGGCCCTGGTGCTCCCCATGGAGGGGCAGCAGGTCGTGGACAACGCGGCGCTGGTGGTGGAGGAGGGGAAGATCGTCCGCGTGGCGCCCCGCAGCGAGGTGGACCTCGCGGCCCTCGCGGGCACGCACGAGATCCTCGACCGCTCGGACGCCTGGGTGACGCCGGGGCTCATCGACCTGCACAGCCACGTGGCGGGGCGGAGCTTCTTCACCAACGACCTGAACGACATGGTCTACCTGACCAACCCGGGGATCCGGGCGTTCACGTCGGTGGTCCCGGGGAACTCGGACTTCGTGGTGGGCAAGGCCGCCGGGGTGACGAGCGTCCTCTACATCCCGGGATCGGGCACGAACATCGGCGGGCACGGGGTGCTGCTGAAGACGGGGCACGAGGAGTACGAGCGGATGGAGATCCGCAACCCGGGGTCCTTGAAGCTGGCCCAGGCGGGCAACCCGGAGAGCTACCTCTCGGGGGTCGGGCGCTCCTTCATGAACTGGAACACCCGCAACACCATCGAGCGGGGGATCGCCTACGCGAAGCGCTGGGAGGCCTTCAGTAACGGCGAGGGGCCCAAGCCCAAGGTGGACCCCATGTGGGAGGTCTTCCGAGACCTCTACTCGAAGCAGACGCAGCTCTCCGCCCACACGCAGATCTACCAGGTCGTCCTGCGCACCGTGCAGATGATCAAGGAGGACCTGGGGCTGGACGTGTACATCGACCACGGCTCCTTCGACGGCTGGCGCGCGGCGCCCTTCGCCGCCAGGGCCGGCGTCCCCGCGATCCTCGGCCCGCGCCAGATCAGCGCGAGCATCAACATCGAGTACCGCCCCGGGATGTTCATCGTCAACGACAACGACGGCGCCATCCTCGGGATGGCGGCGAAGTACCAGGAGGGCGGCTGCACCCTCATCGGCTTCAACACCGACGCCCCGGTGATCGGCCAGGAGGCGCTCCCGCTCCAGGCCTCCATGGGCGTCCGGTACGGCTTCAAGAACGACAACGTCGAGCACGTCCGCGGCCTGACGATCGTCCCCGCCTTCGCCGCGGGGATCCACGATCGGCTCGGCAGCCTCGAGCCCGGCAAGGACGCGGACTTCATCGTCACCTCGGGTGACCCCACCGACCCCCGGACGCACGTCCACCTCACCTATCAGGACGGTGAGCGGGTCTACGACGCCGAGGTGGAGCGGCGCTTCTGAGCGAACACCATGTCTGAACGAACCAGCCCCATGCGATCCCTGCTCGTCGGCGCGGCCTGCGCCGCGCTCTCCATGGCCAGCGTGGCCGCCGGTGGCAACGACCCCCTCGGGGTCGCCCCCGCGCCCGCGATGCCCCCGGCGGTGGCCGAGCCCGGCGCCGAGGGCGGCCCGGGCCTCGCGATCCGCTCGTCCAAGATCCTGACCGCCGAGTGGCAGGGGCGCTCCGTCGTGAACAACGGCGTGGTGCTCGTCAGGGACGGCCGCATCGAGGCCGTCGGCCCGGCGTCGGAGGTCCAGATCCCCGAGGGCTACACGGTCCACGACGCGGGGGACGACTGGGTGATGCCCGGGCTGGTGGAGATGCACTGCCACGTCGCGGGCAACTTCGGCCTGAACGACACGGTCTACCTCACCAACCCGGGGATCCGCGCCTCGAGCGACGTGATCGCCGGGAACCCGCTCCTGCGCGTCGGCCTCGCGGCGGGAGTCACGACGGTGCTCTACATCCCCGGGTCCGGTACCAACATCGGCGGGCAGGGCGTACTCCTGCGCACGGGCTTCGACGAGTACGAGCGCGCGATGATTCGCGATCCCGGCTCCATGAAGCTCGCCCAGGCGGGCAACCCGGAGCGGTGGCTCCTGCGTCCGAACCGCTCGTTCATGAACTGGCACACCCGCAACACCTTCAAGCGGGGCATCGCCTACGCGAAGCAGTGGGAGGCCTACGAGAAGGACGGCGGCGCGAAGCCGACCATCAACCCGCAGTTCGAGATCTTCCGCTCCCTGCGGAAGAACGAGTGCCAGGTCTCGACCCACACGCAGATCTACCAGGTCGCGCTGATGACGCTGACCATGGTCCACGACGAGCTGGGCATCCCGGTCTTCATCGACCACGGCACCTTCGACACCTGGCGCCTCGGCGCGGAGGTCGAGAAGCGTGAGATGTTCGCGATCATCGGCCCGCGGGCCATCGACGTCCCCACCCGGGGCTTCATCAACTGGTCCGGCTCGAACCCCGAGCGGATCCAGGGCTGCGTGGCCGGCTACCAGCAGATGGGGACGACCCGGCTGGGCTTCAACACGGACTCCCCGGTGATCCCCCAGGAGGAGCTGCAGCTGCAGGCCGCCATGGGCGTCCGCTACGGCTTCGACAACAAGAACATGGACGCGGTGCGCGGCCTGACCATCGTGCCGGCCATGGCCTGCGGGCTCGGCGACGCGATCGGCAGCATCGAGGTGGGCAAGATCGCCGACCTGATCGTCATCACCGGCGACCCCGCCGATCCGCGCAGCCACGTCAAGCACGTGTGGCAGAGCGGCGAGTCCGTCTACGACACCCAGGAGGAGTCCCGCCTCTGGTGAGGCGGCCGCGGCCCGCGCCGCGGTCCACCGACCGAACATGATCGCCCTCGTCGCCAGCACCTGCGCGCTGCTCTGGACCGCCGCCCCGGCCGTCCAGGGGGAGGCCGTGGTGCTGCGCGCGGCGAAGGCGCTCACCTGCGAGTACGACGGGCCCGGCTTCATCCTCGACCCCGTCGTCGTCCTCCGCGACGGGGTGATCGAGGCCATCGGCCCGGCCGGCGAGGTGGAGGTGCCCGAGGGCGCGGAGGTGATCGACTACGGGGACCGCTGGCTCGCGCCCGGCCTCGTCGACCTCCACAGCCACGTCGGCGGCTCGCGCAGGGACATCAACGACATGGTGCTGCAGCTCAACTCCGAGCTGCGCGTCACGCCGGCGGTCATCCCGAACAACGAGTCGCTCGAGAAGCCGCTCGCGGCGGGCGTCACGACCATCCTCTTCATCCCGGGTTCCGGCACGAACATGGGGGGCACCGGCGTCCTCATGAAGCTGGGGATCGACGGCTACGAGGAGGCGCTGCTGCGGGACCCCGGGTCCCTCAAGATCGCCCAGGGGGACAACCCCACGCGCTGGGGCTACGGGATGGGGCGCATCCTCATGAACTACGGCCTCCGCTTCCGGATCCGGCGCGGCAAGGCCTACGCCA
>JASFWR010000021.1:0-18298 GCA_050049155.1 Planctomycetota bacterium
GGGTTCGCCCGGGTGGCTCGCGGGCCTGGTGGGGAACTTCGACGACCCCTCGGTCGGCGCGGCCTACTCCCGTAACGTGCCCCGCCCCGACGCGGACGTGCTCACGAAGATCTTCAGCGCCGGGGACCCGGGCTACGCCGAGGGTCGTCGGGAGACGGTGCTCCCGCCGGCGGACGAGTACGCGGCCATGGGGCCCCACGAGCGGCGCCTGCTCTACAACTTCAACGACGTCGCGTCGGCGTTCCGTCGGGACCTCTGGGAGCGGCATCCCTTCCCGCGGACCCCGTTCGGCGAGGACATCCTCATGGCCCGAGCCTTCCTCGAGGCGGGTCACAAGGTGGTCTACGACGACGTCGCGGTGGTGGAGCACAGCCACGATTACGACGCGGACGAGACCTACGCCCGGGCTCGCATCGACGCCGAGTTCAACGCGGAGTGGCTCGACCGGATCTGCGTGCCCACCGCCAAGGACGTGGCGGTCCTCTCGGTGCGCCTGAGCGCCGAGGACGCGGCGGCGATCGAGCGCCTGGACCTCCCGGCCGAGGAGTCGGAGGAGCTGCGTGAGCGGGGCCGCGTGCTCCGCGAGGCGGCCTTCCGCGGGCTGCACGACGGCGGGCGGACGACCCGACGTCGCGCCGCGACCCGGATGCGCGAGGACGGGCGGCTGAAGCTGCTGTACGTGGTGCACGGGTTCCCCCCGGACACCTGGGCCGGTACGGAGGTCTACACCCTCAACCTCGCCCAGGAGATGAAGCGCCGCGGCCACGAGGTGACCATCCTCACCCGCGCGCCCGCGGAGGGCGACGAGCCCGAGTTCACCCTGAGGGAGGACGAGTTCGAGGGGCTGCCGGTGATCCGGATGACCCACCGCCTCGCCCACGCGAGCCTCCAGGAGAGCTTCGTGAAGGCGGGCCCGGAGGTGGCCTTCCGGCAGGTCCTGGACCGGGTCGAGCCGGATCTCGTCCACTTCCAGCACCTCATCCACCTCTCCGCGGGACTGGTGGAGATCGCCAAGGCCCGCGGCCTCGCGACCGTGGTCACGTGCCACGACTACTGGGGCCTCTGCCCGCGGGTCCAGATGATCCGCCCGGACGGCGCCATCTGCTCGGGGAACATGGGCAGCGGGTGCTTCCTCTGCGTGAAGGAGCGGGGCTTGGACCAGGTGGAGCGCGCCCATCGCCTCGACGGGACCCTGGGCGCGGGCAAGGTGCTGTCCTCCCTCGCGGGCACGATCAAGGAGTTCAAGGCGACCCCCGAGCTCGCCCAGCGGCGGGCCTCCGAGTACTCGGAGCTCCGCAGCCGTGAGCGGGTCGTCCCCGAGGCCTACGCCGCGGCGGACCTACGCATCAGCCCCAGTCGCTTCCTCCGGGAGATGTACCTGGCGGACGGCGGCTTCGACCCCCACACGTTCCTCTTCTCGGACAACGGGATGCGAACCGATCACGTGGAGGCGCTGGAGAAGGTGCCCGACCCGGACGGCAAGGTGCGCTTCGGCTTCGTGGGCACGCTGGTCTGGTACAAGGGCGGCGAGACCCTCGTGCGGGCCATGCGCCTCCTGGAGCAGCGGGGCCTCGGCGACCGTGTCCACCTCCACGTGCACGGCGGATTCGACCCCGACTCGGACCCGCACCACCGGCTGCTCGCCGACCTCGCCGAGGGGGCGCCCGTGACCTTCCACGGCCGCTTCGACAACGGGCGCCTCTCGGAGGTGTACGCCGGCCTCGACGCCCTCGTGGTGCCGAGCCTGTGGTACGAGAACTCGCCGATCACGATCCACGAGGCCTACCTCACGGGGACCCCGGTGCTCGCCAGCGACCGCGGCGGGATGGCGGAGTTCGTCCGTGACGGGGTCGACGGGCTCCTCTTCGAGCTCGGTTCCGCCGAGGACCTGGCGGAGAAGATGGCGTCCATGGTCGAGGACGCGGCGCTCCGCGAGCGGCTCGCCGGGGCGGAGTGGATCCCCATCAAGACGATCGACCAGAACGGCGAGGAGACGGAGGCGCGCTACCGGGCCCTGTGCACGATCGAGCGCCAGGGCGGCCACGGGGAGGCGGGCGGGCCGGTCTTCCTGCGCCCGGCCCTCGACACGGCCGGCCGGCGGGGCGCCTGCGAGCAGCAGGGGGCCGACCTCCTCCTCCTGCGGCCCGGCGCGCGGGCGGACTGGGACCTCGGCGGGCTGCCCGCCGGGGACTACTCGCTCGAGCTCACCCTGGAGCACTTCGCCGGCGAGGCGGCGATCGTTCTCGGGGGCCAGGTCCTCGTGGACGGCGCGCCGGCGTGCGCGGTCCCCGAGTCCCGCGGCGGGGATCGGACCGAGACGCGGCGGGTGGCCGTGGGCCTGACCCTGGAACACGGGGCGAAGAAGCTCTCCCTCGAGGCGACCGCCGCGGCCCGGGGTGACGTCTACTTGCGGCTCCGGAGCCTCTCCCTCGCTCCGGCCGCGTCCCCCTCGTCGATCGCGGAGGTTGGAGAGGAGTGTTGATGTCGAAGCCTGATCCGGAAGAAGTGGAGCGCGCGCTCATCGTGCCGCCGACCGCGCCCCTGACGGACGCGGAGCTGCCGCGCGTGTCGATCGTCATCCTGAACTGGAACGGGCGGCATCACCTCGAGCCCTGCTTCTCCACGCTCAGGCGGCTGGATTACCCGGAGGACCGCTTCGAGGTGGTCCTCGTGGACAACGGCTCGGACGACGGGAGCCAGCAGGAGGCGCGCAGCAAGCACCCCTGGGTCCGTCTCGTCGAGAACGACCGCAACGTCGGCTTCTCCGCCGGGTGCAACCAGGGGGCGACGGTCGCCGCCGAGGGGGACCTCGACCCCGAGGTGCTGGTGTTCCTGAACAACGACATCCACGTGGACGAGGGGTTCCTCCGGGAGCTCGTGGCGCCGGTGGTGCGCGGCGAGGCGGTGGCCACCACCGCGAAGATGATGTCCTGGGACGGCAAGGTGCTGAACTCGGCGGCTGGAGGCATGAACTTCCACGGGATCGGGATCCAGCGGGGCTACCTCCGCGACCCGGACCCGAAGTACGACCAGCCCCGCAAGACCCTGTTCGCCTGCGGGGGTGCCATGGCCATGGACCGGGAGGCGTACTTCGACGTGGGCGGCTTCGACGAGGAGTTCTTCGCCTACTACGAGGACGTGGACCTGGGCTGGCGGACCTGGGTGCACGGCCACGAGGTGCGCTACGTGCCCTCGGCGCTCTGCTACCACCACCACAGCAGCACCAGCGGCCGGGTGCCGGTGGAGCGGCTGCGGCTGCTCCAGATCCGGAACCCGCAGCTCGCCTGCGTGAAGAACTACGACGACGAGAACCTTCGCCGGGTCCTCCCCGCGATCCTCGGACTCGCCGTGCGCCGGGCCTTCATGAACAGCGCCCTCCCGGACGTGGAGCGGTACCGGATCGAGGCCATGGACACCCTGGGGTCCGAGGGGGCCGGCCCGCGCTTCCTCCGGAAGCTCCGGAAGAACGTCCGGACCCACGACGACGTGGGCCGGGTGGCCATCGCCGACCTCGTGGGCATGAACGACCTGCTGGGCCGCTGGGATCACTGGATGGAGCGCCGCAAGGCCGTCCAGGACCGCCGGGCCCGTCCCGACTCCGAGATCCTGCCCCTGTTCCTCCGACCCATGTGGTGCATCGAGGGCGAGCCCGCGTATCGTGAACTGCACGAGGGGCTCGGCGACTTCCTCGGTCTGAACGAGCTCTTCGACGGGCTCACCACCATGGACGACGAGCCCGGACCCTGACCATGAAGCTCTCCGTCGTCATCCCCGTCTACAACGAGGAGCGGACCCTCGCCGAGATCGTCGGGCGGGTCCTCGCGCAGCCCTTCGAGATCGAGGTCGTCATGGTGGACGACGGCTCGAAGGACCGCTCCCGCGAGATCATGGGGGAGCTGAAGGAGGCGCACCCGGGGAAGATCCAGACCATCTTCCACGAGGTGAACCAGGGCAAGGGCGGGGCCCTGCAGACCGGCTTCCAGAACGTGACGGGGGACGTGGTCCTGGTTCAGGACGCGGACCTCGAGTACGACCCGGGCGACTACGCCGCGCTGCTGAAGCCCATCGAGGACGGCGTGGCGGACGTCGTCTACGGGAGCCGCTTCCGCAAGATCCCCGTCGGTCGCGTGCACGCCTTCTGGCACACCCACGGCAACCGGCTGCTGACCCTGCTCAGCAACATGTTCACCGACCTCCACCTCTCGGACATGGAGACCTGCTACAAGGTCTACCGGTCGGAGGTGGCGCGGGCGCTCGACATCCAGTCGCGGACCTTCGCGGTGGAGCCGGAGGTGACGGCGAAGATCGCCAAGATGGGCGTGACCATCTACGAGGTCCCCATCAGCTACCACGGGCGGAACTACCACGAGGGCAAGAAGATCGGCCTCAAGGACGCCTTCATCGCCCTGTGGGCCATCCTGCGCTGGAACTACTCGGGCTTCGATCCCGGGAACCCCTCGACGCGGGTCGACCGCGCGGGCAAGGCCTGAGACCTCCGGGCTCCGCGGAGCCCGGCGTTGGCGCCGCCGGCGCTCAGTCGAAGCTGGCGCCCTTCGAGTCGTAGAAGGCGCGCAGGTCCGGGCGCATGGGGCGCGCGAACTTGCGCCACACCCCGCCGCTCCAGTCCCGGCCCTCCTGCCCGCGGGCGGCGTAGTACCCGGCCGCCTCCGCGTCGTGGGCGCGGACGTGTCCGAGCACCTCCTCGTCGGAGGGGTAGCGCCCCTTGCTCCAGACGGCATCGGGGGCCATGCGTGGGCGGGTGCCCGGGTCCCCGGCCGGGGTCCCCACGCAGAGGCCGAAGAGCGGGTAGACGCCCTCGGGGAGCTCCAGCAGAGCGTCCACCGCCCGGAGCTCGTTGCGGATCCCGCCGATGTAGCAGACGCCGAGGCCCATGGCCTCGAAGGCCAGGGTGAGGTTCTGGGCGAAGAGGCTCGCGTCGACCGTGGCGAGCACGAAGAGCTCGGCAGAGTTCTCGTAGGGCCGCCCCTCGCGGCGCGCCACGAGCCGGTGGCGGCGGGTGTCGCCGGAGACCACGAAGAAGGCGCCGGCGTCCCGGACCTGGGCCTGCCCGCCGGCGAGCTCGGCGAGGCGGGCGCGCTCCTCCGGGCAGGTGACCTGCAGGAGGTGGTAGGCCTGGATCCAGCTGGAGGTGGCGGCGCACTGCGCGGCCGCCACGGCCTCCCGGACCTGCTCGTCGTCGACCGGGGTGTCCTCGAACTGGCGGACGGAGCGGTGCCGGCGCATGACCTCCAGCACGTGTCGATCATCGGTCATGGGTCAGACCTCCAGGGTCTCGAGGGCGTGGTCCTGCTCGGCGCAGATCACCCGCACGTCGGAGCGGCCGAGCGGCTCCAGGGCCTCCCGGGCGGCGGCCTCCGCGAGCTCGGGGCGGTTGTTGCGTTCGGAGAGGTGCACCAGGACGACGGTGTGGAGCCGGGGGCTCGCGAGCCGCCGGAGCATGACCGCCATCTGGTCGTTGGAGAGGTGCCCCCCGGGGCCCAGGACGCGGTCCTTCAGGGCCTGCGGGTAGGGGCCCGCCCGCAGCAGGTCCACGTCGTGGTTGGCCTCCAGCATCAGCACGTCCACCTCGCCCAGGGCCGCTGCGACGTCCTCGCGGGGCTCCCCGCAGTCCGTGAGGAGGCCGAGGGCGCGGCCCCCCTGCTCCAGCCTGAGGGCGACCGTGGGGAAGCAGTCGTGGGGCACCAGCGCGGTCGTGACCTTCAGGCTGTCCGGGTCGTCGGCCGGGCCCAGGTCGCTCGCCACCCCGACGGGGAGGGCGACCCGGTCGGGGGCGCGGCAGATGGAGCGATGCCCGAGGATCTCCGCGGGCGCGTGGAGCGTGGCGCCGTGGCGCTTGGCCACGATCCCCGCCGTGCGGCTGTGGTCCAGATGCCCGTGGGTGACGATCACCCGGTCGATGGCGCGCAGCCCGACCCTGGACCCGACGATCCGCTCGGACATCGCGGTGACGGGCAGCCCCGCGTCGAGGAGGAGCACCTGCTCGCCGGCCCACACGAGCGCCGCGTTCCCGCGGCTCCCGCTGGCGAGGACTCGGAGCTTCAAGGGGGACGCCGGCGCGGAGTCGATCAGTCGATGGTGCGCGGCGGGCCGGTGACCTGCAGGGTCACGGCCATCTTCACCAGGTCGGCGAAGCTCTCGGCGCGCATCTTCTCCATGACGTGGGCGCGGTGGACCTCGACCGTCTTCTGGCTGAGGCCGAGGTCGTTGGCCACGACCTTGTTCGGCTTGCCGGCGACCACGAGCTCGAAGACCTGGGTCTCCCGGGCCGTGAGGCGAGCGGCGCGCCGCTCGATGTCCGCGCGATCCTGCTCGCCGGAGCGCTCGACGGTGTCCTGCTGGAGGGCCTGCTGGATCCGCTCGAGGAGCACCTGGTCACTGAACGGCTTCTCGATGAAGTCGAAGGCGCCGGCCTTCAGGGCCCGAACGGCCATGGGGATGTCTCCGTGACCGGTGACGAGCACCACGGGCGGCGCGAAGCGGTCCTCGTTGAGCTTCTCCATCAGCTCCAGGCCGGACAGGCCGGGCATCCGCACGTCGAGGACGATGCAGCCGGGCTTCTCGTTGCTGTAGGCGGCGAGGAAGTCCTCGGCGGAGGCGTAGGATTCCGCCCGCCGCCCGACGCTCCCGATGAGGAAGTTCAGGGAGTCGCGCATGGCGGGATCGTCGTCGACGATGAAGACCGTGGGCTGATCGTTCATGGCTGGATTGGAGCCGGTCGCAGGGGAAGAGTGAAGGAAAAAGCAGGCCCGCTGGGGTCTCCACACCCTTCTCCAATGTACTGCAGCCTGCCGCCGTGGGCTTCGACGATGGAGCGGCTGATCACCAGTCCCAGGCCCAGGCCGGCCCTCCGGGTCGTCTGGAATGGGGCAAAGAGTCGCACCTTCACCTCCTCGTCCAGGGGCGGGCCACTATCGGACACGGTGGTCTCGATGTAAGCCTGCCCGGAGCCCTCCGCCGGCAACTCTCGGGTGGCCACGCGGATCACCTTCGGGGCGTCGGAGGACTGGGCCGAGAGGGAGTCGACGGCGTTGCGGACGAGGTGGAGCACCACCTGCTCGACCTGGATCCCGTCCACGACCACGTCGTCGTGGCCCTCATGGAAGTCGCACCTGAGCTCGATCCCCACGCGCTGACGCTGGGCGGCGGAGACCTCGAAGGCCTCCCGGAGGAGGTCGGTGAGGCGGAAGCGCTCGCGCTGGCCGTCCGAGCGCCGCGCGAAGGCCCGCATGCGCCGGATGATCTCCGCGGCGCGCTGGCTCTGCTCCGCGATGGAGGTCAGCGCCCGCACCAGCACCGGCTCCTCCGCCCGCTCCTGCTTGATGAGGCTGAGGCAGCCGTTCGCGTAGTTCACGATGGCGGCCAGGGGCTGGTTCATCTCGTGGGCGATCCCCGACGCCATCTCGTCCAGGACGGAGAGGCGGCTCATCTGGGTGAGCGCGTCCTGGTGGTCCACGTCGCCGACCTGCACGGAGAGGGGGCCGCGGAGGTCCCGCAGGAAGAGGTGGATCCTCGGGGAGTCGGCGCCGTCGTGGACCAGCAGGGCGTCGAGGGAGAGCTCCGAGCCGTCCTGGGACGCCAGGGTGGCGTGGCCCCGCCAGGAACCCATGGCGGCGACCCTACCCAGGGTGATCGGCTCCCCCTCGAGGCTGCCCGTGAGGGTGAGGGTCGGGAGCGTCGCGCCGACCACCTGGTCCTCGCTCCGCTCCAGGAGCTCGACGAAGCCCGCGTCGCACTCGAGGACGGTCAGCTCCGGATCGATGACGCAGGTCGCGTCGAAGAGCAGGCCGAGGGCCGTCCCGTACGTCCGCGCGCGCTCCGACTCGGTGAGCCCTGCGCCAGGCGCCTTCGGCGCCGGCTCTGCGTCGTCGCTCAGGGCGCCCATTCCGCGATGAAGACGTCCGTGTCGCCGGGCTTGCCCGCGCCACGGTTGCTGGAGAAGGCGAGGAACCGGCCGTCCCGGCTGAACATGGGGAAGCCGTCGAACTTCTTCCCCGGCGGCCCGTCGAAGTGGGTGACCTGCTCCAGGTTCCCGCCGTCGAGGTCGCACAGGAAGATGTCGAAGTTGAACTTCCGCTCCGCCGGGTCGTGGTGGTTGGTGGAGAAGATGATCCGCTGGTCGTCCGGGGTGAAGTAGGGCGCGAAGTTCGCGCCGCCCAGGGAGGTGACCTGCTGCCGATCGCTGCCGTCGGCCGCGATCGTGAAGATCTCCATGTGGTTGGGGCGCACCTGCCAGCGGTCGAGGTCCTCCTCGTACCGCTGGATCTCCTCCGCCTCCGCGCCCGGCGTCCAGGCCGTGGCGCGGAACACCAGCCGCTCGCCGTCGTGGCTGAAGAAGGCGCCGCCGTCGTAGCCGGGGGTGTCGGTGACCTGGACCAGGTCGCCGCCCTGCAGGTCGCAGGTCCACAGCTCCAGGTCCCCGCTCCGGGTGGACGTGAAGACGACCCGGTCCCCGAGGGGCGAGACCGTGGCCTCGGCGTCGTAGCCGTACTCGCTGACCAGGGTGGTCTCCTCCCCGGTCTTGAGGTCGGTCACGTAGATCTCGTAGTCGGGCCAGAGCATCCAGGTGTAGCCGACGCTCGCGGGCTTGAGCGGGCAGGCCACGTGGCCGGACTGGGTGGACGCGTAGATCACCTGCTCGTCCCCGGGCATGAAGAACGCGCAGGTGGTGACCCCGCGGCCCGTGGAGACCTGCCGGAGCTCCCCGCTCGGGGAGGTGACGAAGATCTGGTCGCAGTCGTCCCGGTCGTTGGTCTCGCGCAGCTGGAGGGAGAGGCGGTCGCCCGCGAAGCTCCAGTAGGCCTCCGCGTTCTGCCCGCCGAAGGTCAGCCGCCAGAGGTTCTTGAAGCGGGTCTCGCCCGGCTGGATGAGGTCGTTGGCGAGGACGGCGCCGGGGACCGGCGGCGGCGGGGCCGGGAGGCCGGGCGCGGGCTCCGACCCTGCGCCGGTGGTGCCGGTCCCTGCGCAGGCGGCGAGGCCGAGGCTCGCGACGAGGGCGAGGGTTCCTCGGAGGGGGAACGGGCGGGCAGACGTGTTCATGGACGGCGTTCGTGGGAGGTCGTCGGTGGGTCGGCTCGATCGGGCGGCGGCTCAGTCCGGATCGGTGGACCGGGCGCCGCGGCGCGGCGGGACAGGATCGTACCCCCCCCGGCACATGGGCTGGCAGCGCAGGAGCCGCCAGATCACCAGCAGGAGCGCGCGGGGGAGGACGTGGACCCGGAGGGCCTCCTCCGCGTAGGCGCTGCAGGAGGGCTCGAAGCGGCACATGGGGGGCTTCAGGGGCGAGATGAAGCGCCGGTAGAAGCGGACCAGCAGCGTGAACGGGGCCGAGAGGAGCCGCTGAAGGGCCCCGGGCGCCGCGTGAGGCTCCGCGGGGCGGCTCACCGGCCACCCCCGGCCTCGGCCTCGGCGAGGCGCCGGGCGACCTTCGCCGCCAGGCGCCGCAGCTCGGCGGCGGTCTCCCTCGTGGTGGGGACGAGCCTGGGCTCGGCGGGGATCAGGACCAGGTCGAGGGGCGGCAGGTCCGGCGCCGTGAGCCGGAACGCCTCCCGGAACACCCGGCGCACCCGATTCCGCTTCACGGCGTGCTTCCACACCTTCTTGCCCACCGACAGGCCGAGCCGCGGGTGGTCCCGGCCGCTGTCGGCGCCCACCACCAGCAGGATCGACCCGCGGGCCCGCCGGCCGTTGCGGTACACGCGCCCGAAGTCCGCCCCGGACCGGATCCGGTGGTGTCGCTGGAAGCGGAGTCTGGGGGCCATGGGGGAGGAGGAGGGAGCTTGGGAGTCGGGCGGGGCGGCGGTCCGGGGTGGCGCGGGCCCAACGCCCTCGTGGAAGGACGATAACCGCAAGCGGCCCCGGGCTCCTGCGCCGTCACCCCGGATGGGGGGAGGCGGCCGGGAATCCCGGCCGGCGGGAGCGTCGCGGCCGGCGGTCCGGCAGACTCTCCGTCAGGCCTCCGGTACCGCTCCATTCGCCGCCCCGTGGCGGCCCCCGGCGCTGTCGGGGTCGCGACCTGCTCGGGTCCCGGGCACCCCTCCTCCCCATGACGTCAGGACCCCGATCCAGCGCCCCCTCCGAGCGCCCTCCCTTCGGCGCGGGGATTCACCCTGCGGCCGCGGAACTGGATGGGGTGGCGGAGCTCCCTCCCCCTGGGCTGGACCGGGGGCCGGACCGGGGGGCCGATCGGGCGGCTGCCGCAGCGGAGAGCGCGGACCTCCTGGGGTTCCTCGAGGACCCCGCCGCGGGCTCCGCGGAGGTGGGACCGGACGCGACCGGGCCGGCCGGCTCCGTGGGCCTCGACCTCGACGGCCTGGCCGCCTCGATCGCGAGGGTCCTTGGCGGTGACGCCGTCCGCGCACTGCTGGAGGCGCCGCTGGGTTCCGCCCACGCCGACCCCCGCTTCGACCCCTCGGCGGAGGACGTGCTGGACGCCCGGGAGGAGCTCCTCGGCGCCGGGGCGCACGATGTCCCCGCGGCCGGGCGGCTTGCCCTGGCCATCGGGCCCACGGAGGACTTCGGCCGCCTCGGCGGCCGCCTCGCTCGCGCCCTCGAGCGCGACTCGCGCGTGGCGCTGCTCGGCCACGGCGCCCTCCCGGGGGTGGCCGCTGCGATCACCGACGGGCTGGCGCGTGACGGGATCGGGGCGGGCCGCCTGCGGGCGTTCGAGGGCAGGCAGCTGGGGCGGCTCCGGCGAGCGGCCGGGTTGCCGGGGGTCGCCATCGACGTCTCGGACTTCGACGCCCCGGGCGGGGATCGCCTGGCGCGCCTGCTGCGGCTCCGCGAGCTGGCGGGGGCGGAGGGGAGTCCGCCCGCAGGAGCAGAGGGCGGGTCCTCCGCCGGAACCGCGCGCGTGGTCGCGAGGCCGCGGCCCGGGCGCCGGATCCTCGTCGGGCTCGAGGCGTCCGCGTCCGCGGGCCGCGCCCTCGGGGCCGAGGACCTCGCCGAGGCCGCCGAGCAGGTGGTGGAGGAGGCCTTCGGTCGGCCGGCGCTCGGGGGCTTCGCCTCGGACGCCGTGACTCAGGTCTGGGTGGCGCCGCGCCTCCTCTCACGGTTCACCGCCTGCCTGCTCGAGGTTCTCGACGACGTTGACGGCGACCCCTGGTTCCTGCCGCCGCCCATGTTCGCGGAGGGCGAGGGGGCGGGGGTCCTGAGGGACGTCGCGACCGGCCGCCGCCTCGGCCTCGACGGGGGGGCGACGCTGATCCACGAGCGGGCGGACGCGCAGGGGCGCCCCTGCGGCAGCGTGTTCACGAACGTGGAGCCGCGCATGAAGCTCGGCGGGGCCCTGTCCGCTCCCGGGACGCTCGCGCTCCTCCGTGCGCTCGAGGCCCCCACGGCGGAGGCCGGCTCGGGCGCCTGAGTTTCGATTCTGTGGGGCCCCTCCAACGGGTGCGGGCCGGTGACTACCCTCCTGCTCCGGCTCCCCGTCCGCCTGCCCGACCCTTGCCCTCCGCCCCTCCGCCCCCCGCCCGCCGGGCAGCCATGTCCCTGGCCCGGGCGGTCCTCGCCGTCGCGCTCGGCTGCGGCGTCGCGTTGGCTCAGGACGGAGGAGCCCCCGATCCCCCCTCGGCGCACGTGCCCCGGGTGGAGGCGGGCGGGGTGATCGAGGTGGACGCGCGCCTGGACGAGCCGGCGTGGGCCTCGGCGGTGCGCGTCGGGGACCTGACCCAGACGGTGCCCATCGAGGGCGCGCCCATGAGCCGCGCGACGGACGTCCTGCTCACCTACGACGCCGACTTCATCTACGTGGGGATCGTGTGCGCGGACGAGCCGGAGAACGTGCGCGCCCGACAGATGGACCGGGACGCCTTCGTGCGCTTCGACGACGTGGTCGAGGTCTGGTTCGACCCCTTCGCCAGCGGGCGCTTCGCCTACTGGTTCCAGGTCACCCCGGGCGGGTCCCTCGGGGACGCCCTGATCGCGGACAACGGGTCGTCGTTCAACAAGGACTGGGACGGCATCTGGTACGGCGCCTCCCGGGTGACGGACCGCGGCTGGGAGGCGGAGCTGGCGATCCCGGTCAAGACGCTCTCGTTCGACCCGGAGGCGCCCTACTGGGGCTTCAACGTGCGCCGGAAGCGGGTCGCCAACGGCGAGCGGGGCCGCTGGGCGTCCCCCCGGGTGGCGTACCGCTTCTTCCAGATCTCCGACGGCGGCCGGCTGACGGGCATCGAGGGGCTGGACCAGGGCGTGGGCCTCGACGCGATCCCCTACGTGAAGGGGCTCAGCTCCCGGCCGAGCTCCTCCAACAGCTTCGGCTCGGAGTTCGACGCCGGCCTGGACCTCCGCTGGCGCCCGACGCCCTCCTCAACGGTGCTGGTCACCACCAACACGGACTTCGCGGAGACGGAGGTCGACACGCGCCAGGTCAACGTCGGCCGCTTCCCGCTCTTCTTCCCCGAGCGCCGCGACTTCTTCCTGGAGGACGCGGGGGCCTTCGAGTTCGGCCTGCCGGGCAACAGCCGGAGCGCCATCCCCTTCTTCTCCCGGACCGTGGGGCGCAGCGCGGAGGGGGAGGCCGTCCCGATCCTCGCCGGGGTGAAGGTCACGGGCCGCTTCGGCGACTGGACCGTGGGGGCCCTCGACACCTACGTCGGCGACGTGGACCCGATCCCCGCGTCGGGCGCGGACCCGGAGGTCCCGGGGGTCGACCCCCAGAACCTCGGCGTCCTGCGGCTGCAGCGGTCCCTCGGGGACGGCCGGTCGGTGGGGGTCATCGGGACCTCCGGGGACCCCCAGGGGGACCGCGGCCGCTACACCGCCGGCGTGGACCTCCGGCTGGGCTCGGCCCGGCTCTTCGGGGAGGGGCACAGCGGCTTCCTGTGGTCCTACGTGATGGGGAGCGGCGGCGGCGACGCCGCGTCCGGGCTGGCGTACGGGGTGCAGGCCCAGAGCCGCTCCCTGAACTGGGAGACGGACTTCCGGGCCCAGCGGATCGAGGAGGGCTTCGACCCCGCCCTCGGCTTCGTGCGCCGGACCGGCGTGGATCGCTACCAGGCTGGAGCGGAGTACACCTGGCGGTCCACGGACGAGAGCACCCTCTTCCGGACGGTGGAGACCGGCGCCGACCTCATCGTGGCCCGGGACCTGGTGGGGACCGAGGACCGCTGGAGCGTGCCGCTGGACCTGGCGCGCTTCCAGTTCTGGAGCCAGGACGAGGTCTCCCTGCGGGTGACCCGCCAGGCGGAGACCATCGAGGACGCCTTCGAGGTCGGCGACGCGGAGGTGGTGCCGGGGGACTACGACGAGACCCGGTTCCGTGCCCGCTTCGAGTCCAACGACCGCCGGGTCGCCGGGGTGGAGGCGTCGATGGAGTTCGGGGACTACTACGGGGGTGAGATCACCCGCATGAGCCTGGAGCCGGTCTACATCCCCAACGAGCACTTGCGACTGGGCATGTCCTTCGAGGACGTGCAGATCGAGCTCGGGGGCGCGGGCGGGGACTACGCGACCCAGCTCTACACCTGGCGGATGGACCTGAACTTCGACCCCATGACCTCCTGGAACACGTTCGTGCAGTACGACACGGAGGGGAAGAACCTGTCCACGCAGTCCCGGCTGCGCTGGATCATCGAGCCGGGGCGGGAGCTGTTCCTCGTGGGCCTCTTCGGCTTCGACAAGGCCTCGAGCGAGTCGAGCTTCGTCACCTCCGACCAGTCGCTCGCCGTGAAGCTCAACTACACCCTGCGCTTCTGATGGAGGCGACGAGCGCGCGCGGGGTGGCCATCGTGACCGACCCGGGGATGCCCGAGCTGCAGCCGGACGACCTGGGGCTACCGGCGGCCTTCGCCGCCCGGGGCGTGCCCACGGAGGTGCTGCCCTGGGGCGCGCCCTTCCCGGCCGAGCGCTGCGGCGCCGCGCTGGTGCGGACCCCCTGGGAGTACTTCCTGGACCCGGAGGCGTTCCTCGGCTGGGTGGAGGCCCTGCCGGTGCCGGTGCTGAACCCGGCGGAGGTGCTGCGGTGGAACCACGACAAGCGCTACCTCATCGAGCTCGCGGACGCGGGGGCCGCGCGGATCCCGGCCACGGCGCTCCTGACCCCCTCGGAGGTGGGCGCCGCCGCGTCGCGGCTGCTGGCGCGGATCGGCGCGCGCCGCGGGGTGCTGAAGCCCACCGTCTCCGGCGGCGCCTGGCGCACGGCGGTCCTCCGGGAGGGCGAGGGGGTGCCGCTGGGGCCCGAGGAGCGGTCGGGCGGCGACTTCCTGGTCCAGGCCTTCGTCGACGAGCTCCCGGAGCGCGGGGAGTGGTCCCTCACCTACCTCGGGGGTGCCTTCTCCCACGCGGTGCTGAAGCGCGCGCGGCCCGGGGACTTCCGGGTGCAGGAGGAGCACGGCGGCTCGGTGGAGGCGGCCGAGCCGGCCCCGGCGCTCCTCGCGGAGGCCGAGCGGGTCCTGGCCGCGGTGCCCGGCCCCGGCCCGCTGACCTACGCCCGCGTCGACCTCGTGGAGGCCTCCGCCGGGCGGCCCTACCTGATGGAGCTGGAGCTGATCGAGCCCGAGCTCTTCCTGCGGGCCCGGGAGGGTGCGGTGGAGGCGCTGGTCGACGCGGTGCTCGAGGGACTGCGGGGCTCAAGCGCACGGGAGTAGCGGCGAACGCACTCGGGGCGACCCGCTCCGCCCATCCGCCGCAGGTGTCCGCAGGGCCCCTCGGTCGGCGGACCAGCCGCAGCTGTCCGCAGCGTCCTCTCTTCAGCGGACCAGCCGGAGCTGTCCGCAGCGTCCTTCCTTCAGCGGATCAGCCGGAGCTGTCCGCAGCGTCCTTCCTTCAGCGGACCAGCCGGAGCTGTCCGCAGGCCGCCGCGCCCTCCAGCCCACGCGACCAGCGGATGGTCGCGACGAGGCCGCCCTCCTGGAGCTGGTCCCGGAAGGCCTCCGGTGCGCCGCTCTCGGGGCGCTGGAAGGGGAGCTCCGGGGTCGGGTTGTAGGGGATCAGGTTGACGCTGCAGCGCCGCCCGCGGAGCCGCTCCACGAGGCGCTCGGCGTGCCCGGGGCTGTCGTTCTCTCCGCCCAGCAGCACGTACTCGTAGGTCACCTCCCGGCCGGTCTCCTGGAACCAGTGGTCCCCGGCGGCCAGCACGTCCTCGATGGGGACGCCCTTCATGGCGGGGACGAGGTGGTCGCGCTGCTCCTGGTCCGGCGTGTGGAGGGAGATCGCCAGCTGGAAGCCCGGCCGCTCGGGGGCGAGGCGGCGGAGCCGGTCCGGGAAGCCCACCGTGGAGACCGTGAGCTTGCGGCTCCCGAGCCCCATCTCGCCGCGGACCGTGTCGAGCGCGGCCGCCAGCTCCGGGTAGTTGAGCAGCGGCTCGCCGATCCCCATCACCACGGACCGCGAGAGCGGACCCAGGGCTCGGCCCCGGACGTACTGCTCCACGATCTCGTGGGCGCGCAGGTTGCGGGCGAGGCCCAGCAGCCCGGAGGCGCAGAAGGGGCAGCCGACGGGGCAGCCGGCCTGGCTGGAGACGCAGAGGGTGGCGCCCTTGCCGGGGTCGCGCTCCGGGCGCGCGGGCGGGATGTGGACGGTCTCCACGGAGACGGGCCGGTCCTCGGGCCCGCGGCCGGGGAACTCGATCAGGAGCTTCCGGGTGCCGTCCCGTGCCGTGCGCTCGTCCACCAGGCGCCCGGAGAAGACCGGGAGCTCCTCGGCGAGGACGGCGCGCAGGCCGGCGGGGAGGTCGGTGATGCGGTCGTAGTCGAGCTCGCCGCGCTCGAGCACGGCGCGGCGGAGCACCTTGGCGTGGAAGCGCTTGCCGCCGCGGGACTCCACGTAGGCGGCGAGGCTCTCCGGGTCGGCGGCCAGGAGCGAGCCGGGGGGCGCGGGGGTTGCGGTCACCGGGTCAGCGCGCGAGGTGCGCCTTGATCTTGTGGGCCAACTCCTCGCCGAGGCGCTGGGCCTCGGCCAGGGACGGGGGGTTGGCGCCGCCCACCGCGCGGTGGCCGCCGCCGCCGTAGGCCTCCATCATCTCGCCCACGTGGACCCCGTCGGTGGGCTGGTTCCACGGGTTCTCGCCGCAGGTGATGTGGAAGCCCGCGCGGGTGGGGATGACGCCCACGGCGTAGGACACGTCCGGGTGGTGGTAGAAGGGGGCGAAGCGCTCCCTCCGGATCTTCGAGGACGCGGCGTCGTAGAAGAGCACCCCGCCTTCGTTCCAGAGGACGGTGGGCGGGAACTGGTCCAGGGCCTTGTCGCGGTTGCGGGCGGCGCGGTCGTAGACCTTCTCCACGTCGGAGCGCAGGGCCACGTCGTCCAGGGAGTCCTCCACCAGGGCGGTGGCCAGCTCGTCCACCCAGGCGGGGTTCGGGGAGGCCGTCAGGGCGCGCATGATCCGCAGGGCGGGGTCCTCGCCGAAGATGGCCTGGTCCACGCTCTCGAAGCGGGCTGCGTCGATGATGTCGGACCAGTGGGCCGCCTCCATGAAGCGATCGGGCGGCTCGTAACCCAGGTGCTTCCGGGCGTGGCGGATGATCAGCGGGGGGCAGGAGGGGGACGCCTCGTCCCAGCTCCAGCGGTCCGTCTCGGAGTACTGGGCGCGCAGTTCCTCCGTGAGGAACGTCGTGGGGTGGTGGTCGAACCAGTACTCCGCGCGGGGGTGGAAGTGGAAGTCCACCAGGGCGAAGCGCTTGCCCTCCTCGAAGGTGTCCCACCGGGAGCGCTCGTCGTAGTTGACGCTCTTCAGGATCGGCCGCTCACCCCGCCCCTTCAGGACGTGGGCGAGCACCGCCCCGGAGACCATCCCGTCGAAGTCCCGGTGGTACCTGATGCGCAACTGTTGCCCCGACCCGCCGCTGTTCATGGTCGGGATCATAGCCCCGGACGGGGCGTGGCTGTGCAGCCGCACCTGAGTCCGTGCCGGACGCTGGCGTTCCAGGTGACGGCGCGACGGACGATGGAGGGCCGCCAGGGAGGGGCAGCGGATGGCCCCGCTGCCCTCAGGCGCTCTCGCGCTCGGGCGGGGCGGGGTCGTCCTCGGCCTTCTCCGAGCCTTCTTCGGAGGCCGCCTCGGCCTCGAGGTCCGCGGAGGTCAGACCCCGCGCCAGCTGGATCTCACCGCGCACGACGCCCTCGTTCACGGTGAACGAGTCGGAGTCCTTGCGGGACGGGAGTTCGTACTGGAGGTCGAGCAGGAGCGACTCGAGGATCGACCGCAGGGCGCGCACGCCGGTCTCGCGCTCGATGGCGAGGTCGGCGATGGCCCGCAGGCCGGACTCGTCGAACACCAGCTCCTTGCCGTTGATCTCGAAGTGCTTCTGGTACTGGCGCACCAGCGCGTTCTTGGGCTCCACCAGGATCCGGACGAGCTCCTCGCGGCGGAGCGTGTCCAGGGTGGCGATGATGGGCAGGCGCCCGATGAACTCGGGGATCAGCCCGAACTCCATCAGATCCTTGGGCAGCAGGAAGCGGACGTACTCGTCGCGGGCCCCGTACTCGTCGAAGGACGGCAGGTTGGCCGGCGCCACGGGCGCGACCGACTTCTGACGGGCATCCTCGAGGGCGCTGTCCGAGAGCTGCTCCCGGCCGAAGCCGATGACGGACTGGCCGACCCGGCGGCCGATGATCTCCTCGATGCCGGAGAAGGTGCCGCCGACCACGAACAGGATGTTCGCCGTGTCGAGCTGGATGTACGACTGCTCGGGGTGCTTGCGTCCGCCCTGGGGCGGGACGCTGGCGACGGTGCCCTCCAGGATCTTCAGGAGGGCCTGCTGCACGCCCTCCCCGGACACGTCGCGGGTGATGGAGACGTTGCCGGTGGTGCGCCCGATCTTGTCGATCTCGTCGATGTAGATGATCCCCTGCTGGGCGCGCTCCACGTCGAAGTCGGCGGACTGGAGCAGCTTCAGCAGGATGTTCTCCACGTCCTCGCCCACGTAGCCCGCCTCGGTGAGGGTGGTGGCGTCCGCCATGGCGAACGGCACGTCGAGCATGCGGGCCAGGGTGCGGGCCAGGAGCGTCTTGCCGGACCCGGTGGGGCCCACCAGGAGGACGTTGGACTTCTCGATCTCCACCTCGCCCTCGGCGGCGGCGGTCTCCTGGCGGCGGAGGCGGTTGTAGTGGTTGTAGACGGCCACTGAGAGCACCTTCTTCGCGCGGTGCTGGCCGACGACGTACTCGTCGAGGCTGCGGGCGATCTCGATCGGGGTGGGGAGCCGGTCACGGTCGAGGGCGGCGACGCGCTCGGGGCTCCCGGTCGCGGCGCCGAGCTCGGCGCCGTCCGCGGCGGCCGGGTTGCGGCGCTGCTCCTCCTGCAGGATAGAGTTGCAGATCTCGATGCACTCGTTGCAGA
>JASFWR010000022.1:0-18279 GCA_050049155.1 Planctomycetota bacterium
GTGTGGCTCGGGGTCACCCCCGAGCCGCGAGGAGGACGCGGAGCGCCCGGCCGGCTCAGCCGTCGGCGTCGGTCTTCTTCTTCTTGGCGGTGACGTCCGCGTCGTCGCGGGCCTTCATCTTGGTCTTGCCCTTGCCGCCGGCCTTGGACCAGGCGGCGTCGACCACGGCCACGTACTTGGCGGGGTCGGCCTTCACCTTCTTGGCGCAGCCACCGCAGCAGGTCTGGACCAGGCGGCCCCCGATCACCATCTGCTTCGGCGAGTCACCGAGGGCGTTCTTGGTGGCGACCACGCAGGTCTTCATCGGGTAGGCCTTCGCCTGTGCCTTCATGGCCATCTCGTCCAGCTTGGCGGCGTACTTGGCCGGGTCCGCCTGGACCTTGCGCGCGCACATCTTGCAGCAGACGCGGAAGAGGCGGTTGTTGATGACCATGGAGACGGCGTTGTCCTTGCCGTCCTCCATGAGCGGCTCGCCGCTCACGATGCAGGTCTTCGTCGGGTAGATCGGCAGCTGGCGGGCCGTCATGGCCTTGTCGACCTTCGGGAGCCACTTCGCCGGGTCCTCGGCGACGACCGACGCGCAGCCGCCGCAGCAGAACTTCAGCTCGCGGCCGTCGATCACCTTCGTCGTCGCGGTGCCCTTGACGTCCAGGGGGCGGCCCGAGGCGGCGCAGGTGCTGAGGAGGTAGGGCTCCGTCCAGGCGGCGGGCTCGGCCTTGGCGACGTCGCCGTCGTCGGCCTTGGCGCCCACGGCGTTGGCCACGAACTCCGCCTTCTTGGCGTCGTCCCAGGCGGCGACCTTCTTCTTGCAGCTTCCGCAGCAGACGCCGATGTCTCCCTTGTCGGTGGAGACCACGACGCCCTCCTTCACGGGCATGTCGCTGATGGGGCACTTCTTGTTGACGACGTCCAGGGTCGTCGAGGCCGCGAAGGCGGCGGAGATCGCGACGGCGGCGATCAGGGCAGTGACGAGGGCACGCATGGTTCTGGTCTGGGGTGGGACGGCCGGCGCGACGCAGGGGCGAACGCGGGGCCGCGGTCGGGGGACCGGCCGCGGGGGCCGGTCGTCGGGGATCAAGTGAACGGAGGGGACGCCGGGCCCGCAAGGGGCCGGAGGGAGCACCGGGGAGGCCGAGCCCCGCGGCGCGCGGCCCGCTCGGGACGCGTCGCCGTGGAGGCGCGGCCACGGACCGCCACCCTGGCCCCGCGGAGGGGACCTCGGGCGGCCTGGCGCTGCCCGAAGGTTCGCCCGGGCTCCCGGTAAGGATGCCGTCAGTCCTCGCGGACCGACGCCCTCACTCGGCGGGCACGTCCTCGCCGCGCTCGCGCGCGATCTCCGCGTCCCGCTTCTTCTGCTCGCGCTCCTTCGCCGCGGCGCGGCGCTGCGTGAGGGGCAGCGGGCTCAGGAGCATGGTCATGCGACGCCCCATCATCTTCGCAGGCATCTCGACCTTGGAGATGTCCGCGAGGTCCGCCGACACCTGGCGCATGACCTCGTAGCCGTGCTCCGGGTGGGCCATCTGCCGCCCCTTGAAGATGCAGACGCAGAGCACCTTGTGCCCCTCGTCCAGGAACTTGCGGCCGTCCGTCAGGCGGTAGGACAGGTCGTGCTCGGAGATCGCTGGCCGGACGCGGAGCTCCTTCAGCCCGGACTTGGACTTCGAGCTGCCCTTGTCCCGCTTGTTCTTCTTCGACTGCTCGTAGTTGAACTTGCCCCAGTCGAGGATCTTGCACACCGGCGGACGGGCCGTCGGCGCCACCTCGACCAGGTCCAGACCCGCTTCCTGGGCGCGCTGCAGCGCGTCCTTCGTGGACACGACGCCGGCCTGCTCACCGTTCTCGTCGATCAGTCGGACCTCGGGGACTCGGATGCGGCGGTTGCGTCGAAAGCTCTGGACGGCCAAGTAGGTTCCTCTTCGGGTTTCGGGGGGGCCGGCGGCTCACGTCGAGCAGCGGAGGCCTTCAGGGATGTTTGAACGATAGTCCGGAACGGGCCATCCCACCAGAGCGGGGTCCGGCGAAGCCGCGGACGGGCTCAGGGTCGGATCCCGGCGGACGGCCGGGTCCCGACCCCCGTCGGTCAGGAGTCGGAGCCCCCGGACTCGGAGGCCCCTGCGTCGGAGCCGCCTGCGTCGGGCAGCCCCTCGTGCCGGATGAACAGGTCCGACATCTGGTGGGGCTCCACGGCGCTGGGCGCGTCGCACATCAGGTCCGTCGCCGAGGCCGTCTTGGGGAAGGCGACGACGTCGCGGATGGACTCCATCCCGAGGGTCAGCGCCACGATGCGGTCCAGGCCCACGGCGAAGCCGCCGTGGGGAGGCGGGCCGTAGGACAGGGCCTCGAGCAGGAAGCCGAACTTGGCCTGCTGCTGCTCCTGATCGAGCCCGAGGAGGTCGAACACCCGCTCCTGGGTCTCCTGGCGGTGGATCCGGATCGAGCCGGAGCCCAGCTCCCAGCCGTTGAGCACCAGGTCGTAGGCGCGGCTCTCCATGTCGCCGGGGTCCCCGGGCATGTCCCAGTCCGAGGGCGCGGTGAAGGGGTGGTGCAGGGAGACCCAGCGAGGGGGCCCGCCGTCGGCCGGCTCCTCGTCGCGCTCGAACATGGGGAAGTGGGTCACCCAGAGGAAGTTCCAGGGGCCGCTCCCGCCGGCGTCCGCGCCGTCCACCTCGGGGATCATCCCGAGCTCCCGGCCCACGTGGAGGCGGAGCGCGCCGAGCGCGCGCCACGTGGTCGCCTCGTCGTCGCCCACGAGCAGCACGAGGTCGCCCTCGCCCGCGCCGGTGAGGGCGCAGAGCTTCTCGCCCGACTCGCCCTGGCAGAACTTCACGATGGAGCCGCCAGCGCCGCCCTCGACGCCCGGCTTCCACCACGCGAGGCCCTTGGCCCCGTAGGTGCGCGCGACCTCCTCCAGCTTCTTCATGTTGCCGCGGGAGACGGCCTCGCCGCCGCCGGGGACGGCGATCGCCATGACGCGCTTGCCCTCGGCGACCATCTTCTCGAAGACCCCGAAGCCGCTCACGGCCACCCAGTCGGCGACGTCGACGAGCTCCATGCCGAAGCGGGTGTCCGGCTTGTCGGAGCCGAAGCGCTCCATGGCCTCACGCCAGGTGAGGCGGGGGAACGGGACCGGGAGGTCCACCCCCATGGAGGACTTGAAGGTGTCCGCGAGGACCCCCTCCCACGCCGCGAAGACGTCCTCCTCCTCCACGAAGGACATCTCCATGTCCAGCTGGGTGAACTCGGGCTGCCGGTCGGCGCGCAGGTCCTCGTCCCGGAAGCAGCGGGCCACCTGGAAGTAGCGGTCCATGCCCGAGACCATGAGGATCTGCTTGAAGATCTGCGGGCTCTGCGGGAGCGCGTAGAAGTCCCCCGGGTGGACCCGGCTGGGGACCAGGTAGTCCCGCGCCCCCTCGGGCGTGGCCTTGGTGAGGATCGGCGTCTCCACCTCGGCGAACTCCCGGGCGAGGAACGCCGCCCGCATGGCGCCGATGAAGCGGCTGCGGTGCATGAGGGCCCGCTGCATGTCGGGCCGGCGGAGGTCCAAGTAGCGGTACTGCAGCCGGAGCTCCACCGACGTGTCGAGGTCCTCCTCGATCTCGAAGGGCGGCGTCTTCGAGGCGGAGAGCTTCTCCACGGAGGCGGCGCGCAGCTCCACCATGCCCGTGGGCAGGCGGTCGTTGGGCGCCTCACGCAGGGTCACCTCGCCCGTGACCGAGATGCAGTCCTCCCGGGCGAGCTTGGCGGAGGCGTCGAGGTCCTCCGGCAGGACGACCTGGGTGACGCCGTAGCGGTCCCGGAGGTCGATGAAGTAGATGCCGCCCAGGTTGCGGCGGCTGGCCACCCAGCCGTTCAGCACCGCGCCCGACCCCGCGTGCTCCTCCCGGAGCTCGCCGCAGGTGTGCGTCCGCTGCCAGCCGGACCGCTCGTTGGCCCCCGACATCAGCGGCGGTACTTGGTCGCGATCTGCTGACGCATGATCGCGCGCGAGAGCGCAGCGCGGGCTCGGAGCACGTCCAGGCGCTCGCCCTCCGCCGACTCGCGGGTCTCGAGGCGCGCCCGGGCGCGCTCCGCGGCCTTGGAGGCGCGCTCGACGTCGATCTCGCTGGGCGGCTCGGAGACGTCGGTCACGACCCGGACCACGTTCCCGCGCACCTCGGCGAAGCCGCCGGCGATGAACATGGCGCTCTCGTCCGCGTCACCGCGGATGTGGAGCTCGCCGATCCCGAGGGCCGCGACCATCGGCGCGTGGTCCTTCAGCACCCCGACCGACCCGTCGATCGTGGGGAAGCTGATGGACGAGCACGTCGTGTCGAGGGTTACGGCTTCGGGCGTGATGACGCGGAGAGAGATGGGGCCTGCCATGCTTCTTGGGGGCGAGGTGGTTGCGGGCGGGAGGGGCTCAGCCCTCGCCGCCGATCTCCTTCGCCTTGGTCGTGGCGGCGTCGATGCCGGCCACCATGTAGAAGGCGTCCTCGGGCATGTCGTCGTGCTTGCCGTCGAGGATCTCACGGAACGAGCGCACGGTGTCCTCGCGCGGGACGAAGACGCCGGGCATGCCGGTGAACTGCTCCGCGACGAAGAACGGCTGGGACAGGAACTTCTGGATCCGGCGGGCGCGGCTCACGACGAGCTTGTCCTCGTCGGAGAGCTCCTCGATACCGAGGATCGCGATGATGTCCCGGAGGTCCGAGTAGCGCTGCAGGGTCTGCTGCACCTGACGCGCGGTGTTGTAGTGCTCCTCACCCACGACCTGCGGGTCGAGCATCCGCGAGGTGGACTTCAGCGGGTCCACCGCGGGGTAGATGCCGAGCTCGGAGATGGCGCGGTCGAGGATGATCGTGGAGTCCAGGTGGGCGAAGGTCGCCACCGGCGCGGGGTCGGTGATGTCGTCCGCGGGGACGTAAACGGCCTGCATGGAGGTCACCGAGCCGTCCTTGGTGGTGGTGATCCGCTCCTGCAGGGCGCCCATCTCGGACGCCATGGTGGGCTGGTAACCCACCGCGGAGGGCATGCGGCCCAGGAGCGCCGACACCTCGGAGCCCGCCTGGACGAAGCGGAAGATGTTGTCCACGAAGAGGAGCACGTCCTGGCCCTTCTCCTCACGGAAGTACTCCGCCATGGTCAGGCCGGTGAGCGCGACCCGCAGGCGCGCGCCCGGCGGCTCGTTCATCTGGCCGAAGACGAGCACCGCGTTGTCGATCACGGACGCCTCGCCGCCGTCGGGGAGCTTGTACTTGGCCTCGCTCATCTCGAGCCAGAGGTCGTTGCCCTCGCGCGTCCGCTCACCGACGCCCGCGAACACGCTGAAGCCGCCCTTCTCGACCGCCGTGATCCGGATCAGCTCCTGGATGAGGACGGTCTTGCCGACGCCGGCGCCGCCGAACAGGCCGATCTTGCCGCCCTTCGCGAAGGGGCAGAGCAGGTCGACGACCTTGATGCCCGTCTCGAACAGCTCGGAGACCGCCTCCTGCTCGTCGAAGCGGGGCGCGGCGCGGTGGATCGGCCAGGTGTCGCCCGAGTCCATGGCGCCACGCGCCACGGTGTCGAGCGGCGTGCCGAGGAGGTTGAAGATCCGGCCCTTGGTGCGCTCGCCCACGGGCACCGAGATCGGCGCGCCGGTGTCGATCGCGTCCATACCGCGGCTGCAGCCGTCGGTGGAGGCCATCGCGATGCAGCGGGCGACGTCGTTGCCGAGGTGCTGGGCGACCTCGAGGACGATGTCGATGCCGGCGGACTCGCTCTTGACCTCGACGGCGTTGTAGATCTCGGGGAGCTGGCCCGCGGGGAAGCGGACGTCGACGACGGGGCCGAAGATCTGAGCGACCGTGCCCTTGGTCTGGGTAGCAGTCATGGGAACTGAGTGGCGTGGGGTGGGTTCTGGGCCTTGGGTGTGTTCGTGAGTGCGTGTTCGTGCTCGGGGGGCGCCCCGCTCACTTCACGGCTTCGGAGCCGCCGACGATGTCGAGGAGCTCCTTGGTGATGCCTTCCTGACGCTTGCGGTTGTAGACCCCCTTGAGGGCCTTCTGCATGTCGTCAGCGGCGTCGGTGGCGTTCTTCATGGCGAACCGCCGGCTGGCGTACTCGCTCGTGAGGGACTCGAGCAGCGCGTTGTAGATGCGCGTCTCCAGGTAGCGCGGGACCAGCGACTCGAAGATCGACTTCGCGTCCGGCTCCATGATCGCCTCCGCCTGGGCCTCCTCGTCGCCGCCGAGGGCGTCGGGGGTCAGGGGTAGGAACGGGGTGATCTGCGGGACGTACTTCACCATCGACTCGAACGCCGAGTAGCCGATGAAGACGTCCTTGTACTCGCCGCCCGCGAACTCGCTGGTCAGCATCCGGCCGGTGAGCGCCGCGTTGTGGTAGTCGATCTCCTCCATCGGCGGGTCGGTGATGAACCGCTTGACGTTCCGGCCGCGCGTGGAGAGGTACTGGGCCCCCTTGCGGCCGTAGACGAAGAAGTCGTGCTTGGACACGTCGCGGCCCGCGAGCCACTTCTCGAGCTCCCGGAACAGGTTCGTGTTGAACGCTCCGCAGAGCCCGCGGTCCGAGCTGATCAGCAGCACGAGGGTGCGGTCGCCCGCGCCCGGCGCGAAGAGCGGCTGGTCCCCCACGTCGTCGCCCAGCATCGAGGACAGGCGCGACACGAGGCCGGCGATCTCCTCGCTGTACGGACGCGAGGCCACCGCGCGATCCTGGAAGCGACGGAGCTTGGTCGAGGCGACCATCTCCATCGCTCGCGTGATCTGCTTGATGCTGCCAACGGACTTGATCCGGAGGCGGAGTTCCTTGATGCCGGCCATGCGCTGTCTCTAAGGGGTCTCGGAGGAGCTCTCGGGGTCGATCAGGCGACCTGCGCCGCGACCGTCTTGGCGGCCTCGTCGAGGATCGCCTTGACCTCGTCGGGGATGTCCTTCTTCGCGTCGCGGATCTGCTGGGCGCAGTCGGGGTGCGTGTCGCGCATGTAGTCCAGGAACTGCTGCTCGAACTCACCGACCTTGCTGGCGGGGATCTCGTCGAGGGCGCCGGAGGTGCCCGCGTAGATGATCATCACCTGCTCGGCGACCTCGACCGGGCGGTACTGGCCCTGCTTGAGGATCTCGACGAGGCGCTCACCGCGGGTGAGCTTGGCCTGGGTGGCCTTGTCCAGGTCGGAGCCGAACTGGGCGAAGGCCTGCAGCTCGCGGAACTGGGCGAGGTCCAGTCGGAGGGAGCCGGCCGTCTTCTTCATCGGCGGGATCTGCGCCGCGCCGCCCACGCGGGACACCGAGATGCCCGCGTTCACGGCGGGCCGGATGCCCGCGTTGAAGAGGTTGCCCTCGAGGAAGATCTGGCCGTCGGTGATCGAGATCACGTTGGTGGGGATATACGCCGAGACGTCGCCCTCCTGGGTCTCCACGACGGGCAGCGCGGTCAGCGTGCCGCCGCCGGCGAGGAAGCGCGGGTTGATCTCCGGGGCGTTGTCCGCGAGCTTCGCCGCGCGCTCGAGGAGGCGGCTGTGCAGGTTGAACACGTCACCGGGGAACGCCTCGCGGCCCGGCGGGCGGCGCAGCAGCAGCATCACCTGGCGGTAGGCCAGCGCCTGCTTGTAGAGGTCGTCGTAGAAGATGACGACGTGGCGCCCCTCGTCCCGGAAGCGCTCCCCCATGGCGCAGCCGGCGTAGCACGCCAGGTACTGCATGGAGGCCTCGTCGATCGCGGAGGCGCTGACGACGATCGTGTACTTCATCGCGTCCTCGTCCTCGAGGCGGCGCGTGATGTCGACGACCGTGGACTGCTTCTGGCCGACCGCGACGTAGATGCAGATGACCTGCTCCGGGTTGGAGGGGTCCCCGCCGCCGGTGGTCTTCTGGGAGAGGATGGTGTCCACCAGGAGGGCCGTCTTGCCCGTCTGGCGGTCGCCGATGATCAGCTCCCGCTGGCCGCGGCCGATCGGGATCATGGCGTCGATGGCCTTGATGCCGGTCTGAAGCGGCTGGTCCACCGGCTGGCGCTCCACCACGGAGGGGGCGTCCTGCTCGATGGGGCGCAGGTCGGCGTCGGTGGTCCCGAGGGGGCCCTTGCCGTCGACCGGGTCGCCGAGCGCGTTCACCACGCGGCCGAGGAGCTTGTCGCCCGTCGGCACGGAGATGATCCGGCCGGTGCCCTTGACCTGCTGGCCCTCCTTGACCTCCGTGGCGGAGCCCAGGAGCACGCAGCCGACGTTGTCCTCCTCCAGGTTGAGCGCGACGCCTCGGACGCCGCCCTCGAACTCGAGGAGCTCGTTCATGACGCAGTCGTCGAGGCCGTACACGCGGGCGACGCCGTCGCCGACGCTGAGCACGGTGCCCACGCTCTGCATGCCACTGTCCTGGCTGAACTCCTCGATTTCCTTCTCGAGGATCGAGGTCACTTCGGCGGGTCGGAGATCCATGGTTGGTTGGCCCGCGTGGTTCGCGCGGGCGGTGTCGTGGTGGACGTTGGTGTGTTCTTGGGGTGCCGCCCGGGGGCGGCGGGTGGGTCAGCCGGGGAGGGCGGCCGACATCAGGCGCTCGCGCATCGACTCCAGACGGCCCTTGACCGTCGCGTCGAAGAGGCGAGCGCCGACGATGACACGGACGCCGCCGATCAGGTCGGCGGCCTGGCGCTGGGAGAGGACGACCGTCTTGCCGATCCGCTGACCGATGGCGCCCTCGAGCTTGGAGACCTCCTCGCTCGAGAGCTCACGGGCGGACTCGACGACGCCCTCCACGCGGCCGGTCTCCTCGTAGACCTTGCGCTTGAAGGCGTCCCCGATGCCTCGGAGGACCTCCTGGCGGCGGCGGTCGAAGAGCAGCCGCACGAAGCTCTGGGTCTTCGGGTGCAGCTGGTCCAGGAGCGGCTGGACGCGCTTCACGCGTTCCTCCTGCGGGACGCTGCTCCCGTAGAGGAAGGCGGCGACCTTCGGCGAGGACACCTCCGCGGAGAGCCGCGCCGTGTCGGCCTGAATGGCCTCCAGGGCGTCGGCCTTGCGGGCGACCTCGAAGAGGGCGTCGGCCCAGCGGTTGGTGACGGGGTCGAGGATCACGATCAGTTCCCCGAGGCGCTGACGATTTCCTCGGCCAGCCTGCGATCGTCGTCCGCGCTGACGGCGCGGCCGAGGACCTCGGTGGCGGCCTTCAGCGAGAGGTCGACGACCTCGTTCCGGATCTGGGCGACCGCCTTCTCGCGCTCGCCGTCGATGTCCGCCTTGGCCTTGGCGATCATCGCCTCGGCCTCCTTCTTGGCGTTCTCGACGATGTCGCGCTCGCGGGCCTCGGCCCGGGAGGTGGCGCTGGCGATGATCTTCTTCGCCTCGGCGTTGGCGTTCCCGAGGGCGACCTCGACCTCCGCGCGGCTGCGCTCGGCGGCCTCGCTCGCGGCCTCGGCCGCGTGGATCGCCTCGGAGGCCTTCGCGTCACGCTCGATGAGCGCGCTCACGATCGGCCCGAACACCATCTTCCACATGAGCGGAAGCGAGAGCCCGAAGATGAGGAGCGTCCAGAGGAAGTTGCCGGCGCCGTTCGGATCGAAGACGTCGAAGCCTCCACCCTCGGCGACGAGGAGCGGGAGACTCGGGATGGTCGTGGAAAGCGGCATTGGGACCTGGATTGAGGGGGTCCGGCGTGGAGTCGCAGTGGGTCACCGCGCGCTGGCGGCGACGGGGATTGGGGTCGAGTCGCGGCCCGGGCGGGCGCGCGGCTCCGAGCGGCCCCGCCGGGTCGCCCCCCTGCGCGCTCAGCGCGCCGGGCGGGGCGACCGGGGGCCGCCGCGGCTCACTGGTTGGCGATGAGCAGCGTCAGGACGACGGCGAAGAGGGCGACACCCTCGACGAACGCCGCGAGGATGATCGCGATGCCGCGGATCTTGGCGTCCGCCTCGGGCTGGCGGGCGATGCCCTCCGTGGCCCCGGCGCCGATGTGACCGATGCCGATACCGGCGCCGATGGCGGCGAGACCAGCACCGATGCCGGCTCCGGCCTTGGCGATGTCGAGGGCGGCTTCGGGCTCTTGAACGGGGTTGAACATGGCTGTCGTTAGTCGATTGGTGGTGGTCCCCAGGGGACCTGCTAAGTCGGAAAGTCGCTCGCTCCGGCGGAGGCCTCGGCGAGGCGGATTCAGAGGGACCCGGACGGCGCCGGACCTACACGGGATGGATCGAGGCGCCCCGCGGGGCGCTCGAGCCGTTGCTCCTGCTGATCAGTGATCGGGGTGAATCGATGCGCTGATGAACAGCGAGGAGAGGAGGGTGAAGATGTACGCCTGCACGAGGGCCACGAAGGCCTCGATGATCATCACGAAGACGCTGAAGCCGACCCACACGGGGCTGACCGCCATCGCCTTCGTCAGCGAGTTCCCGGCGAAGGGACCGAAGAAGAAGATCAGGGCGAGGAAGGAGAGCACCACGAGGTGCCCGCCGGTCATGGTCGCGAAGAGTCGGATCATCAGCGCCGCCGGCTTCAGGAAGAGCCCGGTCAGCTCGATGAGGAACATCAGCGGCCAGAGGAACAGGGGCACGTGCGGCACCAGGTTCTTGAAGAACGCCACCGGGCCCTGGGCCACGATCCCGCCGACGAGCATCAGCGAGAAGGTGATGAAGGCCATGGCGCCCGTCACGAAGATGCTCGCCGTCGGGGTCACCGAGGCCGGCGTCAGCCCCATCACGTTCATGAACATGATGAAGAAGAAGACGAACATCATGAACGGGAGGAACTTGTTGCTCAGTTCCTTCCCCATCGCGGGCTCGACGAGGTCGTCCCGGAGCCAGAGGCAGAAGCCGGCCATGAGGCGCGACACGGTGTCGCCCTGGCCCGTGCGCAGGTAGCCGGGGACGCCGCTGAAGCCGATGAGGATCATCAGCAGGGCGGCGAACTGGAAGATCTGGAGGTTGTAGAAGACCAGCTGGGCGCCCTCCTTGCCCGGGTGGCCGTCGAAGCCCGCCAGGAAGCCCGGGAGGGCCACGTGGAAGGCCGGCTCCGCGTGGTGGTGACCGTCCCCGTGCCCGTCGGAGGCGTGGTCTGCGGCCCCATGCTCGGCGTCACCGTGCTCGGCGTCACCGTGCTCGGCGTCACCGTGGGCCTCGTGCCCGTGGTCCCCGTGGGCGCCCACCACGGGCGCGGGGATCACGTGCATGAACATCGTCGTGAAGAGCGAGTCCTCGGTCGCCGTGTGGTGCGGCGTGTGACGATGGGTCAGGAAACAGGCGCCGACCAGGACGGCCAGCATTGCCAGCGGGCGGAGGAAGCTCACGACGCGCTCTCCAGCGGTGCGCTGGAGCCAGTGGAGACCGGATGGGTGAGGCCACCGTCCATCTCGGCCGCCGCTCGCTGGTGCGAGACGATGGCCACGAGGCGGAGGTGATCGAGGACGCCCGCGCCCAGCACGAGCAGGGCAGCGGAGATGTAGCCGAGGGCGTAGCCGGTGGAGTCGGCGACCCCGGCGGCGGGCGCCCAGAAGGCGAGGACGGACCAGGGGGCGATGGCGAAGAACGCCTTCACGAGGAAGCCCGTCAGCACGAAGCGCAGGGCCTTCTCCGACTGCAGTCGCATGGCCGTGGAGACCAGCGAGTGCGACAGCAGCCCCGCGGCGGCTCCCAGGATCACGCCGCCGAGCACCCCGACCGCGACCGCGTCCAGACCGTCCCCCCTGAGGAGGACGAAGCCGGCGCCGAGGGCGACGACGGTCAGGGCGGAGAGCGAGGAGCGCTGCAAGGGAGCGAGGGGGAGGGCTTGGGGGCGGGCGACCGCGGGGCGGTCAGCTGTACTTCTTGATGAGCGAGACGGTGCCGCCGACGACCGACAGCAGGACGCCGGTCACGAGCAGCCACGGGTCGGTCCCCAGTCGGCCGTCGAGCCAGAGCCCGGCGAGCGCGAAGATGCAGATCGTGAGGCCGAACTGGAGTCCGGCGCCCGCCGCGCTGGCGTCTTCCTTCTGACCCTTGACCCACTCCGGACCCGGGACCCTCGGGATCGAGCCGGGCTTCGGATCGGCGCCGGCGGGGTCCGGGCCTGGGCGGCCCGGCGGGTCGGTGCTGGTCGGCATGCCGAGCTCGTCAGGGAGGGGTCGGGACGGCCCCGGGGCGAGCCGGGGTCGGGAGGCGAGGCTGGGGCGATGGGGATCGTCCGCTTCCGTTTCCAAAGTCCGGGAAGAGCGGCCCGCGGGGCCCCTGTTCCGGAAATGTGCGGGCGAGGATAGAGAGGCCCGGCCTCAGGTCAACCAGACGAAAGCCCGAATCGCGGGCCACGGAGGAAAAAACCGCCCCGCCGCACTCGGGGCCCCGCCGGGGGACCGGGGGTCGCTATCCTCTTCCGCCCCGATCGCGATCCCGCCCCACCGGCGCGGGAGTCGGGGCCATCCATCCGAGACCCTGTTACCTCCGGAGACCACTCGTGGAGCGCACGCTCGTCCTTCTCAAGCCGGATGCCGTCCAGCGCGGCCTCGTCGGCTCGATCCTCTCTCGCTTCGAGGCCAAGGGCCTCAGCATCGTCGGGCTCAAGATGCGGACCTTCGACCGGTCCGTCCTGGAGCAGCACTACGAGGTCCACAAGGAGCGCCCCTTCTACCCCAACCTGGTCGAGTTCATGACCTCGGGGCCCGTGGTCGCCATCGCCCTCGAGGGCAAGGACGCCATCAGCGTCGTCCGGACCCTCGTGGGCAAGACCAACGCCCGTGAGGCCGCCCCCGGCACGATCCGCGGCGACTTCGGCATGAGCTTCTCCAACAACCTCGTGCACGCCTCCGACGGCGAGGACACCGCCAAGTTCGAGCTCGGCCTGTGGTTCGCCGACGCCGCGGAGCTGTCCGACTGGACGCCCGCGGACCTGGAGTGGCGCTACTCCGTGAAGGAGGAGCTCGCCTGAGCGAGCCGCGGCCCAGACCGGTGAGCCTGACGGCCCACCACGTCGCCGAGCTGTGCGACGAGCTCCAGCCGCTCCTCGAGGGCTGGCGGGTCAAGGACGTCCAGGGGTTCCCCCCCCGGGACGTCCTCCTCGTTCTGCAGCCCCCCGACGATCGCGAAGACGGGGACCGCGCCGACGAGGACGGGCCGGCCGTGCTGCGGCTCCGGCTCGCCGCCGACCCGAGCGCCCCGCGGCTGCACCTGCAGCAGGGGCGCCTGCACCGGCACGACGGCCCGGTCGGCCCGTTCTTCCAGACGCTGACGGACGAGCTCACGGGCGCCACGGTGCGCTCCATCGCGCCCGTGCGCGGGGACCGCATGGCCCTCGTGGAGCTGCGCGGCGACGAGGGCCGGCGCGCGCTCCTCATCGAGCTCTTCGGTCGCCGGGCCAACCTCCTCCTCCTGGGCCCCGGCGACCGGATCCTCGCCATGGCCGCGGAGGCCCCGGGCAAGGCGGGGGCCGAGCCGCGCCTGGCGGTGGGCGCGCCCTGGACGCCCCCCGGCGCCGGCAAGCCGCCCCCGCCCTCGAGCGAGGGGCTCCTCGACGCGTTCCCGCCGCCTGACTCGGAGCCCCCTGGCAAGGTGAAGGACCGGGCGCCGCGGTCCTGGGCGGTGGAGTGCCACCTCGGCGCGGCGGCCGCGGTGGCCCACGACGAGGACGCGCGCAGGGCGCTGCGCCAGCGCGTCCGGCGGCGGATCGCCCGTACGGAGGCCCTCCTGAAGGGGCTGGAGGCCAAGGCCTCCGCGGCCGACGGGGCCGAGCGGGTGCGCATGGACGGGGACCTGCTCAAGTCGGCCCAGGGCACCTTCAAGCGCGGCGACCGCGAGGTCGTCCTGCAGGACTGGTTCACCGAGGGGACTCCGGAGCGCCGGGTGGAGCTCGACCCGAAGCTCAGCCCCGCGGAGAACGTCCAGCGGCTCTTCGACCGCTTCCACAAGCTCGAGCGCGCCAGGGGCACCGTGGACGAGGAGCTCCGGCGAGCCCGCGCGCGCATGTCCGAGCTGGAGGCCCTCGCCGAGAAGGCGGAGGACCGGGAGCTCGACGCCGCGGCCGTGGACGCCGAGGCCGTGGCGGCGGGCCTCCTGGACCCGCGGCAGGTGGCGGACGTCCGCAAGCGCAAGGCCCCGCCGCCGCGCAAGCCGTACCGCTCCTTCCTGGGGAGCAAGGGCTCGGAGATCCGCGTGGGCCGCAGCTCCCGGGACAACGACACCCTCACCATCCGCCTCGCCCGGGGCTCCGACTACTGGCTGCACACCGCCGACTGCCCGGGGAGCCACGTGGTCCTGTGCACGCCCAAGGGCAAGGAGCCGGACCACGAGGAGCTGCTGGACGCCGCCCACCTGGCGATCCACTTCTCCCCCATCCGCGGCACCGACCGCGCCCCGGTGCACGTGGCCCAGCGCAAGCACATCCACAAGCCCAAGGGTGCGAAGCCGGGACTGGTCGCCCTCTCGGGCGGACGGATCCTGGAGGTTCGTATGCAACAGGCGCGGCTCGATGCACTATTGCGCAGCACCGGCGAGCGCCCCAACCCGTCGTGACCAGAGCCGTCGTGTCCAAGATGCAGAGCCCCCTCCGAGCCGACCTCCCCACCCCCGCCCGCGCGAGCGCGCGGCCGCTCCTCGCCGGCCTCGCCCTCGGCCTGACCCTCGCCGTCTCCGGCGGGCTGACCGGCTGCAGCTCCACCCGGGACGTCGGCGAGGACGGGCGGCCCGAGCTGACGGACGAGGAGTGGCTGGGCGTCTACATCGAGAACGCGCTGCGCTACATCGAGCTCGGGGAGATCGAGCGCGCCGAGGGGCAGGCGCGCCGCGGCCTGGAGATCGACCCGGACAACTCCCGCTTCCTGCTGATCTACGGTCAGTGCAAGCTGCTCCAGGGGGACGCCCAGAACATCGCCGCGGCCATCCAGATCTTCGAGTCGATCGAGGAGAAGGACGAGTACCGAGTGCAGGGGTTCTGGGGTGCGGCCATGGAGCGCAGCGGGGTCTTCTACGACGAGGCCGCCCAGGGCGTGCGCGACGGGAGCCGCCCCACCGACGCCCCGGACCGGACCCGCCGGGCGGAGGAGCTGGAGCAGGAGGCGCGGGAGCAGTGGCAGGAGGCCAAGCAGCACTTCCTGAAGTCCCGCGAGATCTTCCCCGGCTGGCCCCAGTCCCTCGGCGGCCTCGTCCGGACCACGGCGCTGCTCGGGGAGCTCGAGGAGAGCATCGGCTACGCCCGCGAGCTCATCGACTCCATCCGCGCCTCCCAGCGCCTGGTGATGATCGAGCTCGAGGACGAGGGCATCACGGCGGACGACGAGACACGGCTCTTCGAGAACCAGCGCTCCAACCGTGAGTTCGAGGTCAAGACCCGCCTCCACATCGCCTTCCTCCTCGAGGAGCTCGGGCGCCTCCAGGAGGCCCTCGACGAGTTCGACGAGATCGTCGTCATCCAGCCCGACCTCGCCCAGGCCCACAGCCTGAAGGCGCAGCTGCTGTTCGACCTCGGGGAGTTCGTCAAGGCGCGCTCCGCCATCGAGCGCTTCATCGAGCTGCGGGCTCGGACCGCGAGCTTCGACGACCCCGACGTGCGCAAGGCGTACGACTTCCTCGAGCGCTGCGATCGGGCGATCTCCACCTCGGGGCAGGGCTGACCTCGGGCCGGGCTGACCTCGGGCTGGGCAGCCGGCGTGCTGTCCTGACGGGTCGCCGAGCGGACGGGCGAGCCACGTCGAGGGCCGGGCCTTCGCCCGCGGCGAGCGCGAGCTCCGCGGGCCTGCGCCCGCGAGAGGTGGCCTCAGCGGCGGTCGCTCGCCAGCTGGGAGCCCGCGGGCTGGACGCTCACGGGGACCAGCTCCACCTGCTGCCAGAGCGGCACGAGCGGCGCCTCGTCGATGAGGTGCGACTCCCCCGGCTCGGGCCGGCGCAGAGGCGTCCCGCGGCGCTCGCTCCCCACCAGGCGGACCTCCGCCTCGGCGCCGCCGAAGCCCTCGGTCTCCGCCACGAGCCCCTGCGGCGCCTCCGGGGCGGCCGGCGGCTCGGACATGAGCAGGCCGATCCCCGTGGCCAGCAGCAGGGCAGCGGCGGCCGCGAGGCCCCGGCTCCAGCCGCGGCCGGCGGCGAGGGCGCGCACCGGCTCGGGTCGAGCGGGCAGGGCCCCGGCCCGGTCGAGGGCGACGCGCACCCCCGGCCAGAGGTCCGGCACCTCCGCCTCGCGGACCCCGCGGACGTGCTCCTTCAACACGTCCCTGGCCCGCTCCGCGGCGACCAGGAGCTCCTGGTCCTCGGGGTGGTGCACGAGCCACTCCCGAACCGCGCGCTCGTCCGATGCCTCCAGGTCTCCGCCGACGAAGAGCGGGAGCGCGGACTCGAACTCCTCACGGGAGCCGATCGCCTGACCCTCACCGGGCCGCCGGTCGTTCCCATCGCTGTCTCGTCTCATGATCTCCCGCCCTCGTCGGCGCCTGATGCGCCCTGTTTACGCGGCGCCTGCTCGGCCGTTGGCGCGCCGCTCCCTTTCCCTTCGGTCTCCCCGCTCCGGATGAGATCGGCCGCCCCCTGCTGACGCATGCGGGTCCGACGCTCCCACTCCTCCTGGAACAGCTTGCGTCCGCGGTGCAGCCGCCAGCGGACGGTGACGTGGGTCGCCCCCACGATCTCGGCGATCTCGGGGCAGCCCAGCCCCTCGATCTCCCTGAGGGTGAGCACCGACTGGAAGTGGGGCGCCAGGGACGCCAACACCTCGTGCACCTCCGTGGCCGTCTCCATGGCCTCGGCGTACTCCCAGGGGGCCGGCTCGCTCTCGTCCTCGAGGTCGAGCGCCGCGGCCTCCCCGTCGTCGCCCTGCCGGCCGCTGGAGACGGAGAGCGCCACCCGCCGCTTGCGGAGGAAGTCGATGCAGAGGTTGGTGACGATTCGGTAGAGCCAGGTGGTGAAGACGTGGCCGAAGTCGAACCGCTCGAGGTTCCGGAACACGCGCAGGAAGGCCTCCTGGGCGATGTCCTGGGCGTCCTCGTCCGTGGGGACCAGGTTCCTGGCCACGCGGTAGGCCCGCCCCTGGTGCCGGCGAACGAGGGCCTCGAAGGCGGCCTCCTCGCCCGCCTGGGCCCGCCGGATGAGGGCGTGGTCCTCCCGGGCGGCCTCCTTGCGGGCCGCCTCCGCGTCTGCCGCTGCCGTGTCCGCCGCGGCCGTGTCCGCCGCAGCCGTGCTCTCCCCGGCCGACCGGGCACCGTCACCGGGCCCCATGGCGCCGGGGTCGTCCGGCTGCCCCATCACCACGCTCGCCCCCTCTCGCCGGCCCTGGGCGGCGAGGTCTCGGACGGGGGTGGATCGAAGGGCGGAGGCGCGCACGCGGCCCCGTACGCGCGCGGGGCCACGCCGTTGGCGGCGGTCTCCACGCCGGGCCGTCTCGATCTGATCCAGTGCTCTCCCATGGGACGGGCCGCGGGGCCCACGGGGCCGCGCTCAGGCGGGAGCCGGGAAACGACCGTCGATCGAGCCGATGTGTCGGAACTTCTCGCGGCGGGCGGTCACGAGGGTGTCCCCGTCGATCCCCTCGAGGGCGTCGAGCTGCGCCGAGATGGAGTCGCGCATGGAGCGGATCATGGCGTCCGCGTCGCGGTGGGCGCCGCCCAGGGGCTCGTCCACCACGCCGTCAATGATGCCGAGGTCCTCGAGGATGCCGGCGGTCAGGCCCAGGGCCTCGGCGGCCTCCGGGGAGCGGGCGCCGTCCTTCCAGAGGATGGCCGCGCAGCCCTCGGGGGAGATCACCGAGTAGTAGGCGTACTGGAGCATCAGGACGCGGTCGGCCACGCCGATCCCGAGGGCGCCCCCCGAGCCCCCCTCACCGATCACGTAGGAGACGATGGGGACCTTCAGCTCGAACATCCTGAGGATGTTCTCCGCGATGGCCGCGGCCTGGCCCCGCTCCTCCGCGCCGATCCCCGGGTAGGCCCCGGGGGTGTTGATCATGGTCACGATGGGCAGGCCCATGCGCTCGGCGAGCTGCATCTTGCGGAGGGCCTTGCGGTAGCCCTCGGGGTGCGCGCAGCCGAAGTTGCAGCGCAGCCGCTCCTTCGTGGTGCGGCCCTTGCGGTGCCCGACGAGCATGAAGCGGCGCTCGCCGATCCGCCCGAGGCCCGTGACGATGGCCGGGTCGTCGCCGAACTGCTTGTCCCCGTGCAGCTCGATGAACTCGTCGAAGGCCCGGGCCACGTAGTCGCCGGTGACCGGACGGTCGGGGTGCCGGGCCACGGTGACCTGGTCCCAGGCGGACAGGCCGGCGTAGGTCTCCACCAGCTTCTCCTTGAGCTTCGACCGGAGCGCCTCCACCTCGTCGGAGATGTCGAGGTCCTCGCCCGCCTGGTCCTCAAGCTCCACCAGCTTGCGCTCCATCTCCTGGAT
>JASFWR010000233.1:0-6085 GCA_050049155.1 Planctomycetota bacterium
CGAGGCACCACTATAGCCCACGGGGGGGTGCCTCTGGCCCTTCCCCTCCCAACTCCCCGGCCAAGCTTGGGTTGGGAGCCGATTCCAGCGGCGCTGGGCCCCCGCGGAGGCTCCCTCTCGCCCCCAGCGCGATGAGGGCGAGCGCCAGCGCCGACCGTCCCGGGTGCTCGAGCACGCCATGGAGCGGCCAGGAGCACGCCGCGGCGGCGGGGGCCAGGGGCGTCAGGAGCCGCAGCCCCGCGTGGATGCAGACGCTCAGGAGCCCGACCCGGAGCAGGGCGCGCTGGAACTCCTGATCCTGGGACGAGCGCTCCACGCCCGCAGGGACGGATGGCCCGGCGACCCGTGTCACCCAGGACGGCGGCCTCCGGTGTCGGTCACCGGGCCGGCCACTGGGCCAATCACTGGGCCGGATCGGGCGTGAGGTCCGCGGGTCCAGCTCGGTAGGTCCCGCTCGGACGGCCCGGTGTGGCGGGCCCACCGGCGAGCTCGCCGAGGATCAGCGGACGGCGCGGATCCAGAGCGCCCCCGCGTCGCGGAGGGCCGCGTCGCGGGTGGCGGCGTCCGGCGCGATCGGCGTGGGCTCGAAGGGCGCGTCCTCGCGGGAGTCCCTCAGCTCGCCGCAGCTCTCCACCTGGAACCCCGCGGCCTCGAGGACCGCGCTCCAGCCGGCGCCGTCGAGGTGGTGCATCGGGACCCCGTCCGCCGCCGACCAGGCCTCGGCCTGGGGCGCGCCGGCGTGCCGGTGGACCACCAGCTCGAGCCGCCCGCCCTCCTTGGTCACCCGCGCGAGGGAAGCGGTGGCCGCGGCCGCGTCCTCCACGTACTCGAGGGCGTCGAGGGCGACGATGTGATCGAAGCGGCCGTCGGGGAAGTCGATGTCCTCGATGGTCATGCGCTCGAAGCGAGCGCGGGAGGTCCAGTCGGACACCTCGTCCGCGCGGGCGATCATGGCGGGGGAGGCGTCGATGCCCACGGCCTGGGCCCCGGGCGCCTTCTTGCCGAGGCGTCGGGTCATCCAGCCAGCCCCGCAGCCGACGTCGAGCAGCTGGTGGCCGGGGCGGACCTCCATCGCCTCCAGCACCTGGCGGGCGACGTCGTCGTAGAGGGCCTCGTAGCGGTCGGCGGTGCCGTCGGTCGCGAGGCGGTCGAAGAGGGTGGCGAGGGCGTCGAGGTGAGTCATGAGTCGGTGGTCCCCTTGGCCTCCCCGGCGATCTGCGCCAGGACGCCGTCGAGGGGAGCGAGGCTGTTCTCCCAGCGGTACTTGTCCTCCACGAACGCGCGCGCGCGGTCGCCCATGGCGCGCGCCCCCGCCGGGTCCTCCAGCAGCTGGACCACGTGCTCGGCGAACTCGGTCGCGTCGTCGGAGACGATGTAGTCGGAGCCGGGGGTCCCCTCGACGCCCTGGGTGGCGCTGGTGGTCCCGACGGTGGGGAGGCCCATGGCGAGGGCCTCGAGGACCTTGTTCTGGATACCGCGGGCGACCCGGAGCGGGGCGACGCTCACGGCGGCGCGCTTCAGGTAGTCGCGGGTGTCGTCCACGTAGCCGGTCACCTCGACGCCGTCGAGGCTCGCGAGCGCCTTGATCTCGGGCGTGGGCTTGGACCCGACGATGGTGAAGTGGGCCCCGGGCACCTTGGCGCGGATCAGGGGCAGGATCTCCTTCGCGAACCAGATGCAGCCGTCGACGTTGGGGAAGTAGTCCATCACCCCCGTGAAGACGCAGTGGCCGGGCTCGGCGTACTCGGGCTCCGGCGTGTAGTGGTCCACGGCCACGCCGTTGCGCACGACCATGGACGGGTAGCCGGGCAGCTCCTTCTGGAAGATGACCTCCTCCAGGGGCGTGCAGAAGACGTTGGTCACGGCGTCCGCCACCGCGCGCTCCTCGAAGCGCCGCAGCGTCTTCCACTCCCGGCGGTAGAGGGCGCTCATCGGGAACCGGTGGCGCTCGGAGTACTGGCGCCACTTGTCCGAGTCGAGCTCCGCGATGTGCAGGATCCACGGCGTCCCGCGGCCGAGGATGAAGGCGGCCATCGACGAGGAGAACGCGTAGGCCATGTCCGCGCCCGGCAGCTCCCCGTCCACCACGCGCTGCAGCTCCTTGGAGCCGAAGACGCCAAGGGTCAGGGCCTTGTCCGTGAGCAGCAGGGGGAGGGACTGGAGCTTCTTCTTCCGCAGGTCGATGGGGACCGTCAGGGTCCGGATCCCCTTCTCCTCGCGGAGGAAGCGCGCGGCCTCCTCGTCGGCCTCGTCGTGGGAGAAGCAGGCGATCGTCACCTCGTGCTCGCGCGAGAAGCGCTCCACGAGCCGCCAGGTGATGATCTTGTCCCCGCGGTTGGGCGGATAGGGGACGCGCTGGGAGAGGAAGAGGATGCGCACGGGAAGGGGCGGCGTGGGGGAGCGACTCGGCGTCGCCCGTGGCCTGCGCCAAGAGAATAGCCCCGGGGTGGGCGGCGTGGGCGACGTTCGGCGGCCGCTGCCGTGAGCGGACCATCTTGATCCGGCACCTCGACGCGACGTTCCTCCCCGCCGCCGGGCTCTCCCTTCGAGATGCGCGTCAGGGGCGCCCACGCTCCGTCTCGCCCACGATGGCGAGGCGCTGCGCGCCGAGGTCCAGGACCACCCGGCGCCCGCGGAGCAGGCGCGTCCCGGCGTTGCCCGCGATCCACGGGTCGGAGAGGGGGCCCGGCGCCCCGTCCCGGACCAGGGTGACCACCTGGCGGCCCATGTTCGAGCCGGCGAGCAGGACCACGCTCGCGGTGCGCCGCCAGCCGCGCAGCTCGCCGAATGGCCCCACCAGGCTCCTGGGGGTCAGGCCCGCCCGGTCGCCCTCGAGGCGGTGGGCGCGCACCGCCCAGCGGGAGATCGTGAGGGTGTCGTCCGAGCCCGTGTCGAGTCGGAACCAGAGGGGCGGCGTGTCCTCCCCGGAGGCGCGGACCTGGCCGAGGACGCACGGGGCCGTGCCGTCGATGCGGACCGGCTGCCAGTCCAGGGCGCCCCCGTCGAACGTCGAGGGGTCCCAGACCTCCACGAGGCCGCGCAGGTCGTCGACCACCACAACGGCTCGCTGGAAGAGCGGCGCTCCCAGGACGCCCTCGACCTCGAAGCCCGCGCGCTCGGAGAGGAAGCTCGTGTCCAGCTCCACCATGTCGCCGTCGGCGAGCGTGAGCGCTCCCAGGGTGAGCCGGGGGCAGCGTCGGCGGTCGGACCTCCCCGAGCCGCCCACGCCCCGCAGGGCGACCGCGGCGGCGGCGGGGAGGCCGAGCTCCGCGGCCAGGTCGGGCGAGATGGCGTGGGAGCCGAAGCCCGTGTCGAGGAGCATCCACGCGTCCCGGTCCCCCGGGAGGCGCACCCGCAAGAACGCCCGGCCGCCGCGATCGAAGCGGACCGCGTCCCTCGCCAGGGCGCCGCCGTCCCCGGCGAAGGTCGCGTCGCGCGGCGCTGAGGGAGGCCGCTGCGCGCGGGCCCCCGCGAGACGTCGCCGCGTGTGGAAGCGGTCCACCTGAACGGGAGCGCCGTCCACCGCCTGGGTGACGGTCATCGGGAGCGAGAGGCCGCCCTCCTCCTCCCAGTCCTCGAAGGTCAGGGTCCGGACCCTCCCGAGGTGCCGGAGCTCCGCCCGCCGCGGGAGCAGACTGACGGGGTCCACCACCACCGTCACGTGCGCGTGGGGACCCTCGCCGCGGTGGCGGAGGCGGAGCGAACCGTCCTGCCCCGCCCCTTCAACGGCCTCCCAGCGCCCCGCCGAGCGCGGGTCGAGGACCCACTGCTGCGTTCGTAGCCACAGGTCCATGCGCTGGACCTCGCCGCTCCCGAGGTGGAGGGGGCGCGTCGCGCCCCGGCCGTCCCCGGTCCACGCCACCTGTCCGTCGAACCCGCGACGTAGCGTGCTGGAGCCCGCGCCCACGGACAGCACGCACGCCCCGCCGGGGCCGGACCAGAGGGTCACCGGGACCGAGGCGTCGCCGCGCTCGCGCGTCCCCTCCAGGAGGACGCCCCCGGCGCCGGACGGTCGGGGCCGGGTGAGGACGGCGCCGCGGACGGGGACGAGCGGGTCCTCCCGCGCCTCCAAGGACGCGGGCGCCGCCTGGCAGGCGGCGAGGAGGAGCAGCAGCAGCGCCCTCATCAGCCGCCCCGCGCCCGCCGCCCCACGAACGTCATCCAGCGCCCGAGCAGGTGCTCCTCCTCGACCTCGAGTCCCGCCTCCTCGATGGCCCGGCGGGTCGCGTCCACGTGGTCGAAGCGGCAGCCGCTGAAGCAGAACCACCCGTCGGGTGAGAGCCGCTCCGCGAGGTCGTGGGCGTGGGTCATGAGGACGTCCGCGTAGATGTTGGCGCACACCACGTCGAAGGTCCCGTCCAGCTCCTCGAGGCGGCGGAAGTCCCCCTCGCGGAAGGTGCAGCGGTCCGCCACGCCGTTGTCCGACGCCAGCAGGTCGGCGGTCGGCTTGGAGGCGGGGTCCAGGTCGAAGCCGTGGGTCTCGCGCGCTCCCAGCAGCGCGGCGCCCACGGAGAGGATCCCGCTCCCCGCTCCCGCGTCGAGCAGCCGCTCGCCGCCGCGGACGCGGCGGGAGAGGGCGCGCAGGCACGTGCGCGTCGTGACGTGCCGGCCCGAGCCGAAGGAGCCGACGGGCTCGATGGTGAGGCGGACGTCCGAGGGGCGCGGCGGGTCGCCCTCGAACCAGGGCGGCAGGAGCGCGAGGCGGCCCACCCGGAACGGCCTCCAGTCGCGTCGCCACGAGGTGGCGTAGTCCTCGGGCGGCAGGACCTTGAAGCGCACCTCGAGCCCCGTGAGCTCGGGGTCGGCGACGCGCGCCTCCAGCGACCGGACCCGGCGCGCGACCTCCGCCCGGAGCTCGGGCGTGTCGTCGGCCTCCATGACGAAGGAGCGCACCGCCTCGAGGCCCGCGTCAGGTTGTCGCGCCGAGAGGGAGGTCGTCCCCAGCGTCACGGACGTGCACGGACCGAACACGAGGGTCTCGGCCACCACCTCGTGCCAGCCCCGCGGCACATCGACGCGGATCTCGGTCCAGGCGAGCCTGCGCGTGGTTCCGTCCTGGGAGCCGGTCATGGGGAGCGATCCTAGCGCTGCCTGCGACGCTTCCGACCCGTGTCCGGTTGATCCCTGCCGGGTCCGATGCACAATTCGCGCCGCGATCGGGCGCTCGGCGCCCGCGCCCCCCAGCAATCCCTCCCAAGACATGTCTTCTTTCGACAACCAACTCCACAAGGTTCGGACCCAGGACGGCTTCATCGCCGCCCTCGACCAGAGCGGCGGCAGCACCCCCAAGGCGCTGCGCCTCTACGGCGTCGAGGAGAGCGAGTACTCCGGCGACGACGAGATGTTCGCCAAGGTGCACGAGATGCGCACGCGCATCATCTGCAGCTCCGCCTTCAACGGTGACCGCATCCTCGGCGCGATCCTCTTCGAGAACACCATGGACCGCGAGATCTGCGGGAAGGGCTCCGCGCAGTTCCTCTGGGAGGACAAGCGCGTCGTGCCGTTCCTCAAGGTCGACAAGGGCCTCGCGGACGAGGAGGACGGCGTCCAGCTGATGAAGCCGATCCCCGGCCTCGACGAGCTCCTCGCCCGCGCCAAGTCGAACTGCGTCTTCGGCACCAAGATGCGCTCGGTCATCAAGTCGGCCAGCGAGTCCGGCGTGAAGGCGATCGTCGCGCAGCAGTTCGAGATCGGCAAGCAGATCATCGCCGCCGGCCTCGTCCCGATCATCGAGCCCGAGGTCGACATCAACGCGCCCGACAAGGCCGCCGCCGAGGCGATGCTCCTGGCCGCGATGATGGACGAGCTCAACCAGCTCGGCGCCGACCAGCACGTGATGCTGAAGCTCACCCTCCCCGAGGAGAACGGCTTCTACACCCCGTGCATCGAGCACCCGCAGGTGCTCCGGGTGGTCGCGCTCTCCGGCGGCTACAGCCGCGAGGAGTCCAACCGCCGCCTCGCCCTGAACTCGGGCATGATCGCGAGCTTCTCCCGCGCGCTCTCCGAGGGCCTGTCCGCCAAGCAGTCCGAAGGCGATTTCGACGGGATGCTGAACGACGCCATCCAGAGCATCTTCGACGCGTCG
>JASFWR010000234.1:0-6083 GCA_050049155.1 Planctomycetota bacterium
CGCGTGGAGGTGTCGGACTTCTTCCAGGCCCCCGCGGCCGCTCGCTTCGCCGCCGCGGACGGGGTCGTGGGCGCGTCCCAGGGGCGCCTGTTCGGGGACCTGCCCACCCCCGAGCTGGACACCCCCGGCGCCTACGGCGGCGCGCTGCCGGGGCTGGACGTGGACCCGTCCACCGACGCGGGCGCCCTGGGCGAGCGCGCCCGGGCCGCGGCCACCCTCCTGGGCACCACGGCGGCTGGCGCCCTGCTACCGGATCGCCGGGACGGGAGCCCCCTCGAGGGGGCGGATTTCGGGGGCGCCGGAGCCCGGGTCGGCGACGAGTCCGATCGTCTCGAAACGCCTCGATTCGACCTCTGGAGACGGATCTGGGCCCAACGTGGGTCAGGGGGCTTGGGGCCCTCGCCGGAGGCCGTGAAGTCCCTCTTTTGACAGCGGGCGCGATTTGACAGGCTCTCTCGGCGCGTCCTTCCAGACCACCCTCCGCGACTCCCCCCCCTGCATGCGTCTCAAACGCCTCGAGCTCTTCGGCTTCAAGTCGTTCGCCGACCGGACCGTGATCGACTTCGGTCAGACGACCCTCACGGGGATCGTCGGCCCGAACGGTTGCGGGAAGAGCAACGTCGTGGACGCCGTCCGCTGGGTCCTCGGGGAGACGCGCCCCACCTCGATGCGCGGGGCCGGGATGACGGACGTCATCTTCAAGGGGTCCGCGAGCCGTCCGGCCATGGGCACCGCGGAGGTGACCATGGTCCTGGACAACGACCAGGGGGTCCTGGAGGAGCGCGGGCCCGAGATCGCCATCAGCCGTCGGCTCTACGCCAGCGGTGAGGGCGAGTACCTGATCGACGGCCAGCGGGTGCGCCTGAAGGACGTCAAGGACCTGCTCTTCGACACGGGGCTGGGGAGCCGGGGCTACTCGGTCCTGGAGCAGGGGCGCATCGACGCGGTCCTCTCCGCCAACCCAGCCCAGCGCCGCGCCATCTTCGAGGAGGCCGCTGGGATCAGCCGCTACCGGCAGCGCCGGCACGAGACCGAGCTGCGCCTGAAGCGCTGCGAGCAGGACGTCGAGCGCCTCGACGACCTCATGGGCGAGCTGCGGAGCCGGGTCCGCTCCCTGAAGATCCAGGCCACCAAGGCGGAGAAGTACGTCACGGCCCGGGCCGAGTGGACCGAGGGGCGCACGCGCTTCCTGGCCCACCGCCTGCTCGGGTCCGAGGCCAGCCTCCAGGTGCTCAAGCCGGCGATCCAGGAGCTCGAGGCGGGCGTCGCCGACCTCCGGGCTCGCCGCGCGGAGTGCGAGGAGGGGATCGAGCAGCGGGAGTCCGAGCGGAGCGAGGTCGTGGCCGAGCTCGGCACGGTCAGCGCCGAGGTCGGGCAGATCTCCGGCGACCTGCGCGCGCTCGAGGAGCGCAAGAGTCAGCTCGCCATGCGGATCGCCTCGTGGTCGGCGAGCACCGAGGAGGAGACCGAGCGCGCCGCGGCGCTGGGCAAGCAGCTGACGGAGCGCGAGGAGGAGCTCGCCCGCATCACCGGCGAGGTGGACAGTCTGCGCGAGCGCATGCGCGCCGCCGAGGAGCGAGCGAGCGGGCTCACCGCGCAGGGCCGCGAGCTGGGCCGGACCTACAAGCAGCTGCGCGCGGACGTGGAGGAGCAGAACGAGCGCGTGCTCGAGACGCTCCGCCAGCGCACCGCGAGCGAGAACCGGATCGTCCACCTGCGGGAGGCGATCCCGCCCATGCAGGACCGCCTCGCGCGGGTCACCGAGCGCCTCGGGCAAGCGGAGGCGGAGGTCGCGGAGGTCCGGGACCGGGTCTCCGGCGCCTCGGCCGCGCTGGCGTCCGCCACCGAGGTCCGTCAGGCCGCGGACGCGGCGCTGGAGGCGGCCCGCCGGGAGCTCGGCGACGAGCAGGCCCGGCTCGAGGAGGAGCGTGAGGCCCGCGCCCGGCTCGACGTGGAGCGGGCGGGGCTCCGGAGCAAGGTCGAGGCCCTGCTCGACCGCGACCGGGAGCTCGAGGACCTCTCCGGCGGCGCCCGGCGCGTCCTCGAGGCGGCGGGTGAGGACGACGGACCGTGCCACGCGGAGGACCTCCTCGGCCTCGTCGCGGACCAGCTCAAGGCGGACACGCGGCTCGCCCGCGCCATCGACGCCGTCCTGGGCGAGCGCGCCCACGCGCTCGTGGCGCGGGACGCCCACGTGGCCCGGCGCATCGTGGACTGGTGCGAGAGTGAGCAGGTCGGCCAGGTCGGGGTGGTGGTCCCCCCCGGCGTCGGCGCCCCGGACTGCCCGCCGCCCTCGGACTTCGCCCTCTTCGCGCGCTTCGGTGCCGGCGTGGAGGGTCGCCTGGGCGACCTGATCCGCTGCGACGAGGCCATGCGCCCACTGGTGCACGCGCTCTTCTGCGACGTGGTGGTGGTCTCCAGCCTCGACCTCGCGCTGGACCTGGTGGGGCGCGAGCCCGGGTGGCGCTTCGTGACCCCCCGCGGGGAGTTCGTGGACGCCGCCGGCCTCGTGGGAGGGCACCGCGACCTGAACCAGGGCTTCGTGGGCCGGCGCTCGAGCGCCGCCGAGCACGAGCAGGCCATCGCCCACCTCTCCGGCCGGATCGAGACCCACGACGGCGCCATCGGGCGCGCCGCCGCCGCCGTGGCGGAGCTCCGCGAGCGGCTCGCGGCGGCCACCTCCGCGCGCGACGCGGCGGTGGAGGCCCAGGGGGAGGCGGAGTCCGCCGTGTCGGCGAGCAAGGCGCGCCTCTCGGACCTCGAGGCCGCCCTCGAGACCCACGGTGAGGAGCGCGGGAGCGCGGCCGCGGAGCTCGCGCGGGTGGAGGGGGACCTTCAGACCGCCGCGGCGGCGAAGGAGCAGGCGGCCGAGACGTTCGAGTCCGAGAACGCGCGCCTCGAGCAGATGACCAAGGCGCGCCGGCAGCTGGAGTCGGAGCGGGAGGACCTGCAGCGCGACGAGGGGGATGCCAAGCTCGAGCTGACCACGGCCAAGGCGGAGTGCACCGCCCTCGAGCAGCGCATCACGGACCTCGGCCAGACGGTGGAGGAGACCGGGGCGGAGATCGAGCGCAGCAAGGGCCGGGTGGAGACCTACTCCAGGAGCGCCGACGAGGGTCGCGCGGACATCCAGCGGATCGAGGCGGACTCCGGCGCCCTCAGCGCGCAGCGGGACGAGCTCGGCACGCGGCTGGAGGGCCTGCGCGAGAAGGAGAGCAGCGGCGCCCAGCGGATCACGGAGATCCGCCGTGAGGCAGAGTCGGTGCAGGGAGAGCTCGATCGGAGCTCCGATGCCCTGGCCGAGCGCCGCATGGAGGCTCAGGCGGCCGAGATCGGGCAGCGTGAGGTGGTCGGCCGGGCCGACGAGGAGCTCGGGATCACCGAGGCCGACCTGCGCGAGGCCTTCGCCGCAGAGGGCGCCGAGGTCATGCCGGCCGAGGAGCTCCAGGCCTTCGAGAAGCAGGTGGCCGCCGTGCGAGCCCAGCTGGATCGCCTCGGCCCCGTGAACGTGGACGCCGTCCACGAGCTCGAGGAGGTGGGCGCGCGCCTCGAGCACCTGGAGACCCAGGCCAAGGACCTCGCCGAGGCCCGGAGGGCCCTGCGGGAGACCATCAGCACCATCGACGAGGAGAGCCGGCGCCTCTTCGTGGAGACCTTCGAGGAGGTCCGCGGGAACTTCCAGCAGATCTTCCGGCTGCTCTTCGGGGGCGGCAAGGCGGACATCCGCCTGGAGGACGGCGAGGACGTCCTCGAGGCCGGCGTCGAGATCGTGGCCCGTCCGCCCGGCCGGGAGCTGCTCTCCATCGGGCTCCTCTCCGGCGGGCAGCGGACGATGACGGCCCTGGCGCTGCTGTTCGCCGTCTTCGAGGCGCGGCCCAGCCCCTTCTGCGTGCTGGACGAGGTGGACGCGGCGCTGGACGACGCGAACATCGACCGCTTCCTTGGCATGCTCGACCGCTTCCGGCAGTCCACCCAGTTCATCGTGGTGACCCACAACAAGGGGACCATGGCGGCCTCCCAGGCGCTCTACGGGGTGACCATGCAGGTGAAGGGCGTCTCCCGCTTCGTGGCCGTGGAGCTCGACGAGATCGACGAGTTCGCGCCCGAGTCCACCGGCAAGGCGCGCCCGCGCGAGGCGGGCGCGGATCCCCTGCCAGGGCAGGCGGTCGACGAGTCCGGGGAGCCCGTGAAGGAGCTCTCCGTGCATCGGCCGGCAGCTGCGGTCGGGCAGGATGAGGGCCGCTCGGGAGAGGGCCGCGCGGACGGGGTCGTCGAGCCCGACGCCGTGACCGAGGAGGCCTGACGGCCGGCGGCGCGGCCCTCCGCGGGAGGGCTCGCCGTGCCCTCTCTCGCCGGGCCCTCGTTTCCGCAGGGATCACCGTTCCGCCGGGTCCTCCGCCGGCGGTTCCGACCGCGGACCCGGCCAGGAGTGGGGGGGGTGGTCTGCGGAGGTGCCCGGGACGCACCCGGCGCCCTCCGGGCGGCTGACGTCAGCCAGGTTCGGGTGGGGTCCGGCGGGGTGGTCGGGAGTCCGCGACGACGTCCTTCGAGCCGTGTCGACGGCGGTGAGCGGCCCGGGGTCGGCGCGTCGGGGAGGCCTCTCAGGCTGAGACCCGAGCCGCTGGCGTGGACCGCGGTGCCGGGGTGGCCGGGGGCTGCGTCCAGGGATCGCAGTTGCATTCATGCCCCTCGCGGCATGTCTCCGATGGACGAGGACGGATCCCCGCCGCTCCTTCCCCGAGGTACCCCGCCATGATCGACCCCTCCCGACCGGACTCCGCCCAGGGCAAGTCCGAGCCTGCCCGCCCCTCGCTCCAGGACCTCGTCCAGCGGGCCGCGCGCGAGCACGGCGCCGCGGCGCCTCGCTGGGAGGGCAGCTTCGCCGAGTACCTCGAGCTGGTCGAGCAGCGCCCCGAGTACGCGCGCAACGCCTGGCAGCGCCTCGCGGACATGATCGAGTCCCACGGCTGCACCCCCGGCGCGCCCGGCGAGCCGGCCCGCTGGCGGGTCTTCGACGACGTCAGAGAGGGCGCCCGCGACAGCGGCCCGGGCCCGGACGCCGTGTTCGGGATCGACGGGTCCCTGCACCAGCTCGTGATGACCATCCGGGCGGGGGCGCGCCGGCTGGGACCCGAGCGGCGGATCATCCTCCTCCACGGCCCGGTGGGCTCCGCCAAGAGCACCATCGCCCGCCTGCTCAAGCGCGGGCTCGAGGCCTACACCCGCACGGACGCGGGCGCCGTGTACACCTTCGACTGGCACGTGGACGGCGAGGTCGTCCCGTCGCCCATGAACCAGGACCCGCTCCTCCTCCTGCCCCAGGCCGCGCGGGCCGAGGTCGAGGCGCGCCTCAACGTCGGGCGCGGGCGCGACGAGCAGCTGCTCATCGAGGGCGAGCTGGACCCCGTCTCCGCCTTCTGGATGGACGAGCTCCTCCGCCGCCACGGGGGCGACTGGAGCCGGGTGCTGGACCACGTCCGGGTGCGCCGGTTCGTCTTCTCGGAGGCCGGCCGTGTCGGGATCGGCACCTTCCAGCCCAAGGACGAGAAGAACCAGGACAGCACCGAGCTGACGGGGGACCTGAACTACCGCCGGATCGCGGAGTTCGGATCGGACAGCGACCCGCGGGCGTTCAACTTCGACGGGGAGTTCAACGTGGCGAACCGCGGCCTCGTGGAGTTCATCGAGGTCCTGAAGCTCGACGTGGCCTTCCTCTACGACCTCCTCGGCGCCAGCCAGGAGCACTCGATCAAGCCGAAGAAGTTCCAGGCGACCCACATCGACGAGGTCATCCTCGGGCACACCAACGAGCCGGAGTTCCGCAAGCTGCAGAGCAACGAGCTGATGGAGGCCTTCCGGGACCGCACCATCCGGATCGACGTGCCGTACAACCTGGAGGTCGGCCACGAGGCGAGCATCCATCGCCGCCGGTTCGGTGAGCGCGGTGAGGAGGGCCGTCGCCTGGCGCCCCACTGCGTGGAGGTGGCCGCCCTTTGGGCCGTCCTGACCCGCATGGAGGACCCGCAGCACCCGACGCTGTCCCTCGTGCAGAAGGCGCGCCTCTACGACGGCGAGCCCGTCAC
>JASFWR010000235.1:0-6058 GCA_050049155.1 Planctomycetota bacterium
GGTCCCGGGGGGCCGCCGGCCGCCCCTGTAATCGGCAAGATCCGCGGCCGCCTTGAGGGCCCGGGGCCTCAGCGGCCGTGGGCGCCCCGCCAGGCCGCCATGGAGGCCGCGAGGTGCTCCCGCGCGGGCCGCCGGATCCCGTAGGCCTGGAGGCCCACGGGCCCCTCGAACCCCACCTCGTCCAGGACCCGCAGGAGCCCCCCGAGGTCGTGGTCCCCGGAGCCCAGGGGCTGGATCAGGTCCTTCCACCCCTCGCCCTCCACGTCGGCGCCGTTGACCGTCACGGCGAGCAGGCGGTCCCCCGCCCGCCGCAGGACCGCCGCCGGGTCGTGCCCCTCGTGGTTCTTCAGGTAGTGACAGAGGTTGAAGCAGACCCCGACCCGCTCGCTCCCCGCCTCCTCCGCGAGGGACAGCGCGTCCTCCACCGTCTCCATCCAGAAGCCGGCGTGGGGATAGAGCGCGACCTCGACGCCGGTCCGGTCGGCCTCCGCGGCGAGCTCGGTGAGCAGCGCCATGGCCACCCCCCGCTCCCCACGCCCGTCGGGCCACGGGTGGTCCCGGGGGAAGCTCGACCGGAGCCCGAGCCAGACCATCCCCGGGCCGCCGGCGAGGGCCCCCATGGCGGCCCTGACCTGCTCCAACCCGGAGCCCTCCGGGTCCGCGATGTCGAGCACGTGGTACGCGCTCCAGAGGTCGCCGCCCGCCGCCTCGGCGGCCAGGCGGACCTGGTCGAGCCGGTCGCTGCCCCAGGCGATGCCGTCGAAGCCCAGCTCCACCGTCAGCCGTGCCTGGTCGGCGGGGGCGCCGGGCCCGGTCCCCGTGTGCATGGCCACGAACGGGCGGCGGGAGCCGTGCGGCCGTCGGTACGGCGCGGCCGGGCGCCACGCGCTCACCGACCAGGCCCCCTCGCGGTCACGCTCCAGCAGGCACTCGTCGCGCAGCGGCGCGAGGTCCGCTCCCGGCGGCGGGGAGAAGCGCGCGCGGATCGCGTCCCCGGGGCCCGCGGCGAGCTCGACGCGCGCGGCCTCCGGGAAGGGGGCGCCCGTCCCGCGCATGGCGCCCGCCAGCGCCACCGCCACGTCGCGCGCCGAGGAGGACCGGGCACCCGCCCCGTCCGCCGCGGCCTGCACCTCCACCGAGCCGGCGAGGAAGGGCTCGACGACGCGGGGGTCCAGCCGCGAGAGCGCGTCCGCGAAGCCCCGCGCGAGGACCCGGGGCTCGTGGCGCGGCTCGGGGGCGGCGACGCGGAAGGCCATGACGTGCTGCCAGGGGAGATCGTCGGTCTCCCGGGCGAGCTCGAACCCGCCGGCGGCCAGCTCGCGCAGCACCTGGGCCTTCGACATCTTGTGCCGGAGCTTGATGGGGACGGCGCGGTCCTCGGAGCGGAACTCCACGAGGACGACCTCCCCACCCGGCCGCAGGGCGCGCCGGATGTGATCGAGGACCCGGACCGGGTGCGAGAGCTCGTGGTACACGTCCACCAGCAGCACGAGGTCGCAGGAGGCCTCAGGGAGCCGGGGGTCGTCCACCGTCGCCTCCACGTACTCGAGGTGGTCGAGGCCCTCGTCCTGCGCCCGGTCGCGGAGGAGCATCAGCATCTCCGGCTGAAGGTCGACGGCGTAGACGCGCCCCTCCTGCCCCACCGCCCGCGCGAGGGGCAGCGTGTGGTAGCCGTTCCCGCACCCGAGGTCGCAGACCGCGGCCCCCGGCGCCACCGCGAGCCACTCGCGCAGGGCCGCCCCGTTCTCCTCGTCCTCCCGGGTCTCCCGCAGCAGCCAGGGCGCCCCGGTCCAGTGCATGGTCCGCGCGATGGAGCGGCCCAGGTAGCGCTCGCGGCCCTCCGGGGAGTCCTCGGGGTCCTGGGTCGAACGCTGGGCCGAACGCTCGGCGGGCACCTCCGCGCCGCCCGCGTCCTGGAGGGGGAGGGCCAGCAGGCCGAGGCAGAGCAGGTGGATCATGGCGGGACGCGCTCGGGGTCGCGGCGGAGGGACGCGGCCGGGCGCCCGTCCACGAATGTGACACGCTACGGAATCGGCGTCGGAGCGTCGAAGCGGCGTCTCGATTCGGTCGATGACGGGGGTCGCGGGCCGTCCCCACCCCGCGTCACCCATGACCCGAACGTCCCCGCCCCGAGCGGTGGTGCGCGCTCCCCATGCGCACCGCTCGCCCCGGACCCACCGCGCCCACGGCTTCGCGCTGGTGGAGTTCGTCATCGCCGCGTCGATCCTGATGATCGGCGCCCTCGGCTTCCTGCAGCTCTTCGCCGCCTCCACCGAGCTCCACGGCTCCAACCGCGAGGGCACCCTCGCGCGGGAGGCCGCCCGCCGGGCGCTCGCGCAGCTGGCGGCCTTCGAGCCGCGGGAGCACGTCTTCGCCCTGCACAACGACGACCCGGCCGACGACCCCGCCGGGACGCCCATCGAGGGCTTCCAGCTCTCCGGGTTCCGCGTGGAGGGGCTGCCGCCGCTCGCCGACGACCCGGACGGCCTCGTGGGGCGCGTCATCTTCCCCATCGACCCGCTGACCGGCGCCTACCACCCGGACTTCGACCCCTGGGACTTCACCGTGGGCGAGGCCGTCGTCGGGTCCACCGCGCCCGCGGAGGTCGCCGAGGCCTACGACGCCCTCCTGCCCGTGGCCGTGCGCCTCGAGTGGCAGCACAAGGGCCGCCGCATGCAGCACCAGGTCATCACCCTCATCTCCCCCCGATGATGCGCCACGCCGGAACCACGCCGAACGCGGACCGCCGCGCCGCCCTGCAGGACGCTCGAGGGGGCTTCAGCCTCGTCGAGATCCTCATCGCGATCACCTTCCTCGTGCTCCTCCTGTCGTCCATCGGGATGCTCTCCAAGGCGAGCCGCGACGCGTTCAGCCGGGGCACGACCGTGAGCGCCATGGAGCTGCGCACGGGCCTCACCAGCGGGGGGATCCAGGGGGAGCTCTCCCTGGCCATGGCCAGCTCCCTCACCCCCGCCATCCAGCCCGGCCAGCGGGTCACGGAGCTCACCTACATGCGCGCCGTCGGCTGGCAGGACGAGACCACGATCACCACACCCCCGCGCACGCTCCGCTTCGAGTTCGAGCCGGGGGAGGCCAACAACGGCGCCGACGACGACGGCGATGGGCTCGTGGACGAGGGGTTGCTCGTGCTCATCGAGGACGTCGGGCTCCCGACCGAGAACCGGCGGGTGCTCGCCCGCGGCCTCGCCGAGTACGCCGAGGGCGAGGTGCGCAACGGCCTCGACGACAACGGGGACGGGCTCGTGGACGAGTCCGGCTTCGCCATCGAGCGCATGGGCGCCGCCCTCGAGATCACCGTGACCCTCGAGCAGCGCCCCCCGGGCCGCGACGAGACGATCCAGCGCACCCTCCGGAGCTCCATCCTGCTCCGCAACTGACCATGCTCCACCACCGTCCAGCGCGCGCCCGAGAGCGGGGCTCGGTCCTCGTGACCGTGATCATCTTCGTCGTCGTCCTCGCGGGCCTCGGGAGCTCGATGCTGCGCGTCGACCTCTCCATCTCCAACAGCCGGCGCGCGGAGACGGCCGCGCAGCTGGCCTACTTCGCGGCGGAGGCGGGCATCGACGAGGCCTTCGTCCTGCTCCGCTCGCGGCTCGTCGACCCGGAGGAGGGCGAGACCGTATCCGTCGGCGACGAGGCCGCGCCGCGGGTCCTGGCGGGCTCGCGATACTGGGCGCAGGTCACCCGCCTCGACGCCTGGCGCTACCAGGTGATCGCCACCGGGACGTGCCAGGGGGAGCGCAAGCGGCAGGAGTGCGTCCTCACCACCGCCCCGAACGGGTTCTTCCAGTACGCGGCCTACGGGCGCGACGGGCTCCAGGTCGGCGCGGGCTCCGCCACCGACAGCTACGACCCCACGCGCGGGCCCTTCGCCTCGCAGACGGCGCGCGGGAACGGGGACGTGGGCTCCGCGGGCGACCTGACCCTCGGGGCGAACTCGACCATCCACGGCGACGCGACCACCGTCGAGGGCGGGTCGATCATCGAGGGCGCCGACGTCGTCATCACGGGGGACCGGGAGTCCCTCGAGGAGGGCATGACCTTCCCCCCGATAGAGCCCCCGGCCGTCTCGAGCAGCGGCTCGGTCGCCTTCGCCGAGGACGCCACCCTCGGGCCCGGACTCCTGGGCTTCGACGAGGTCCTCGCGGAGGACGGCGCGATCCTGACCATCGAGGGGCCGGCGCAGATCGTGATGTCGGACTTCGTCCTCGAGAGCGGGAGCACCCTCGCCATCGACAGCACGAACGGCGCGGTGGAGATCTACAGCTCCGGCGACTGGGACGTCAGCAGCGACTCGACGATCCGCACCACGAGCGAGTCCGCCCGGGACTTCCAGCTCTTCCTGTCGGGGAACACCGACAGCGGCACCGACCCGGCGACCGTGCGACTCAACGCCAACTCCGTGCTCCACGGGGCGATCTACGCCCCCGCTGCGTCTGTGACCGTGCCCCCGGGCTTCGAGCTCTTCGGGAGCCTCATCGCGGGCGACCTGGTGCTCGGCGAGGGCGCGCACTTCCACTTCGACGAGTCCCTGCTCTACGACACGGAGGAGGACGTGCTGCCGCTGGAGACGCTCCTCTGGCGGCCCGTCTCCGCCGACGTCGACCCCGCCTCGGGGACCCCTGGCCCCTGAGCCGAGGGGGCCCACGGGAAGGGGCTTCGGGGGCGCGAGCCCGGCTCGCTCCCGGGTGCGATCAGGCGTCCGGCGCGCGCAGGAACCAGAGCGCCGAGTTGCCGTAGACCCGCGGCTCGGCGTCGTCGGGGAGCCCGAGGTCCTCGGGGCGCAGGTCCCGGGGGTGCGTGTGCAGGACGAGGACGCCGCCGGGCACCACCGCCTCGGCGAGGACCGCCCGCACGACCGCCAGCATGGTCGCCCGGTCCCCGGGCGCCCGCCAGATGGGGTAGGGAGGGTCGAGGAAGGCCACGTCGGCCCAGCGGCTCCCGTCGGGGCGCCGCCAGGCGTCCCCCACCAGGGCGTCCCCGGGGGCGTGCTCGACCTCTTCGTCGGCGAGGTCGCAGGCGTCGCAGTTCTTCCGCAGGACCCGGCGCGCCGCGCTCGACTGCTCCACGAACCGGACCCGCTGCGCGCCGCGCGAGAGCGCCTCGAGGCCGAGGCCCCCGGACCCGCTGAAGAGGTCCAGCACCTCGGCGTCCACGACCTCGTCGGCGAGGATGTTGAAGAGGTTCTCCTTCACCCGCCCGAGCATGGGGCGGGTGTCCTCGCCGGGGGGCGCCGCGAGGCGCCGGCCCTTGAATCGTCCGGTGATGATGCGCACGGCCCGGAAGACTACAGGCCGCCCGTTGGAGCCGCCCCTCCCGGCTCCTAGGATTCGAGGGTGAGCACCCCCGCCGCCGCCCCCGACCCGCGCCTGCACGTCAACATCGACCACGTGGCCACGGTGCGCCAGGCCCGGCGGGAGGCCTTCCCCGACCCCGTGGAGTGGGCCCTGCGCTGCGAGGCCGCGGGCGCGCACGGCATCACCTGCCACCTGCGCAAGGACCGGCGCCACGTCCAGGACGCCGACATCCACCGCCTCCGGGAGGCCGTGACCACCCTGCTCAACCTCGAGTGCAGCCTGGACGACTCCATGCTGCGCATCGCGGAGGAGAGCGGCTCGGAGGCCTTCTGCCTCGTGCCGGAGAACCGCCTGGAGATCACCACCGAGGGCGGCCTCGACGTCATCCGCGAGACCCCGCGGCTCAAGGACGCGGTGCCGCGCCTGACGGAGGCCGGCGGCGCGGTCTCGATCTTCGTGGACCCCGACCCCCGCCAGCTGGACGCTGCGGCCGCCCTGGGCGCGCCCTTCGTCGAGCTCCACACCGGCGCCTACGCCAACGCCGACGGCGCCGTGCGCGAGGCCGAGCTCGCCCGGCTCGTGGACGCGTCGCGCCACGCCCGGTCGGTGGGCCTGCGGGTCAACGCCGGCCACGGGCTCGACTTCGAAAACACGGCCGCGGTGGCGGCGATCCCCGAGGTCGAGGAGCTCAACATCGGCTTCGCGATGGTCGCGCGCTCGCTCTTCGACGGCGTGGACCG
>JASFWR010000236.1:0-6022 GCA_050049155.1 Planctomycetota bacterium
GGGGCGGGTGCGGCTCGGGGACGAGGAGCTCACGGGCCGGAGCGCGGACGAGCTCGCGGCGTTCCGGGCGTCGTCGCTCGGCTTCGTCTTCCAGCACCACCACCTGCTGCCCCAGCTGACGGCCCTGGAGAACGCCCTGCTCCCCGCGCTCGCCGAGCCGGGGACGCCGACGCCTGCTTCCCTCGAGGACCGGGCACGGGCGCTCCTGGAGCGCGTGGGCCTGGCGGACCGCATGGGGCACCGCCCGGGCATGCTCTCCGGCGGCGAGCGCCAGCGCGTGGCGGTGGTCCGCGCCCTCGTGCTCCGGCCGAAGCTGGTGCTCGCGGACGAGCCCACGGGCGCGCTGGACGAGGCCCACGCCGACGGGCTCGGCGACCTGCTGGTGGAGCAGACCACCGAGGAAGGCGCGGCGCTCCTGCTGGTGACGCACTCGGCCCGCCTCGCGGCGCGCGCCGCGGGCCTCGTCTCGCTCCGTGAGGGGCGAGTGGCGGAGGCCTCGGGCGCCGTCTGACCCGATGACGCCCCTGCGCCTCCTCCTCGCGGGCCTGCGCCACCACGCGCGGGTGCACCTGGGTGTGCTCCTGGGCGCCGCGGTGGCGAGCGCTGTGCTGGTGGGGGCCCTCGCCGTCGGGGACTCGGTGCGCTACACCCTCGGCCAGCGGGCCGCCGCGCGGGTTGGCGGGATCGACGCGGCCATCGCCGGGGGCGACCGCTTCTTCCGGGGCGCCCTCGCCGAAGAGCTCATGGGGAGCGCCGCCGTGGTCACGGCGGCCCCCGTGGTGCAGCTCCCCGCCGTGGCGAGCACCCCGCGGGGCGACCGGCGCGTCCTCGACGCCCGCGTGCTCGGAGTGGACGGCCGCTTCCTGGACCTCGCGCCGGACGGGGTGGGGGCGGGCGCCGACCGAGCCGCGCCGGCGCCGAAGGAGGCGTTCCTCGGCGAGCCGCTGGCGCGCCGGCTCGGGGTCGCGGTCGGTGACACCGTGGTGCTCCGGGTCGAACAGCCGAGCGCCGTCCCGCGGGACCTCGCGCTCTCCCCCGACGACAACACGGCGGCCCTGCGCGTGCGGGTGGCCCGGGTCCTCGGGGCGGAGGCGTTCGGGCTCTTCGCGCTGGACGCCGCGCCGACGCCGCCCGCGAACGCGCTCGTGGACCTCGGGTGGCTCCAGGAGCAGCTGGAGCTGGACGGCACCGCCAACCTGATGCTGCTCGGCCTCCAGCGGTCGGACCCGGACTCGCTCGCGGCGGCGGAGCAGCAGCTCGGGCGGAGCTGGCAGCCCGCGGACGCGGCCCTCGAGGTCCGGTCCCTCGACTCGGGCGAGCGCGAGCTGGTCTCCACGCGCATCTTCCTCGACGAGCCCGTGGTGGCGCTCCTCGATCGGCTGGACGCCGCGCCGCTCACCGGCGTCTTCACCTACTTCGTGGACCGCCTCGAGGTGCGCGGCGCCCCCGAGTCCGCGGGGCTGCCCTACTCCATGGTCAGCGCCCTCGGCCCGGTGGGGGCCGCGCCGCCCAGGGCCGATGCCCTGCTGGCCCTGAGCGACGGCATCCCCGAGGGCGGGCTCCGGCTCGGCCGCTGGGCGGTGGACGACCTCGCGGCGAGCGGCGTGGAGCTCGCCGAGGGGAGTGAGGTGGAGCTCGAGTACCACGTGGTCGACGCCTCGCGCCGGCTCGTGACCCGGCGCAGCACCTTCCGCTTCGCGGGGCTCACCCCCGACGTCCCAGACGCGCTCGGGGAGCTCGGCCCCCTGGAGGGGACGGCGGCGGGGGAGGCGCTCATGCCGGACTTCCCCGGCCTCGCGGACGCCGACAGCTGCCGGGAGTGGGAGCCGGGGACGCCCGTGGACCTGGACGCGATCCGCCCCCAGGACGAGCAGTACTGGGACGACTTCCGCGGCACGCCCAAGGCGTTCCTCCGGCTGGACGAGGCGCGGGAGCTCTGGGCGAGCCGCTTCGGGGCGCTGACCAGCGTCCGCTTCGACGCCGCCGACGAGGCGTCGGTCATGGGCGCGATCCGCGCGGAGCTCGACCCGGCGGAGGTGGGCCTGTTCCTGGTGGACGTGGGGGGCGCGGCGCGGCGCTCGGCGGACTCCCCGACCGACTTCGGGGGGCTCTTCCTCGGCCTCTCGTTCTTCCTGATCGCCGCGGCGCTGCTGCTCACCGCGCAGCTCTTCTACTTCGGCGTCGAGGCCCGGGAGCGGGAGCTCGGGGTGCTCGCCGCCCTGGGGTTCACGCCGCGCCGGGTGCGCCGCCTGCTCCTCGCGGAGGTCGGCCTCGTCGGCGCCGGCGGGACCGCCCTGGGCGTGCCCCTCGGCCTCGCCTACACCCGCGGCGTCCTCGCGGGCCTCGACGGGCTCTGGGCGGGCGCGGTGGCGAACCAGACCATCGACTTCCACGTCACGGCGACGTCGGCGGCGGGCGGGGCCGTCGGCGCGCTGGCGGCGGTCCTGCTCACCGCGTGGCTCGGCCTGCGGCGCGCGACCCGGCGCGGGGCCGCCGAGCTCCTCGAGAGCCGGCCGGGGGCGTCCGCCGGCGGGCCGCCGCCCGCCCGGAGGCGGAGCCTCGTGGCCGCCGCCTTGCTGACCGCCGCCGCCCTCGCCGCCGCGGTCTCGGTGGACCCGGCGGGCGGGCCCGCGGCCTCGGGCGCGTTCTTCGGCGCGGGGGCGGCGCTGCTCGCCTCGGGCCTCCTCCTGGCGCGGCTCTGGGTCCGCGGCGAGCGCCGGGGTCACGCGCCGCTCGCGAGCGTGGCCGGCCTGGGCGTGACCAACGCCACCCGCCGCGCGGGGCGCAGCCTGGCGACGGTGGCGCTCATGGCGATCGGCGTGTTCCTGGTGCTGAGCGTCGGCGTCAACCGGCTCGGCCCGCCCGCCGACGTGACCCGGCGCGACTCGGGTACCGGGGGCTTCGCCTTCTACGGGCGCACGAGCCTGCCGCTGCTCCACGACCTCGCGTCGGTGGAGGGGCGCGACTTCTTCGGGCTCGACGAGGCCGAGCTCGCGGGGGTGGAGCTCGTCCGCCTGCGGACGCGGGACGGCGACGACGCCAGCTGCCTCAACCTGTCCCGGCCCGCCGCCCCGCCGCTCCTCGGCGTGCGCCCGGAGGACGTCGCCGGGCGCTTCGCCTTCGCCGCCGCCGAGCAGGGCGCGGGCTCGCCCTGGGAGCTCCTCGAGGGGACCTTCGAGGACGGCGCGATCCCGGCCATCGGGGACCAGGCGAGCCTCATGTGGCAGCTCAAGGTCGGCCTCGGGGACGCCCTCGACTACGTGGACGAGCGCGGCCGGCCGTTCCAGGTGCGGATCGTGGGCGCGCTCGCGGACTCCGTGCTCCAGGGGGAGCTCCTGGTCTCCGCCACGAACTTCGAGGCGCGCTATCCGAGCCAGGGGGGGTACCGCAGGTTCCTGGTGGACGTGGCGCCGGAGCGGGCGGGGGAGGTGCGGGACCTGCTGACCTCGGCGCTCTCCGACGTGGGGCTCGAGCTCGAGCCCACGGCCGAGCGGCTCGAGGCCTTCCACGCCGTGCAGAACACCTACCTCTCCATCTTCCAGGTCCTCGGCGCCCTCGGCCTCCTGCTCGGCAGCGTCGGGCTCGGCCTGGTCGTGCTGCGCAACACCCAGGAGCGCCGCGGCGAGCTCGCGCTGCTCCAGGCCCTGGGGTTCCGCCGGGGCCGGCTGCGGCGCCTGGCCCTCGCGGAGTACGGCCGGCTCCTCGTGCTCGGCCTCGGGATCGGCGTGGCCGCGTCCCTGCTCGCGGTGGTCCCGCTCCTCGGGGACCCGACCGCGGACGCTCCGCTCGTGAGGCTCGCGCTGCTGTCGGCGGGGATCCTCGCCAGCGGGATGGTCTGGATCCTGGCCGCGGTGTTCGCGGCGGCCGACCGTGACCCTGCGACGGGTCTCCGGGCGGACTGAGGCGCTAGACTGCCCCACGGCGGGGCCGCGGCGGGCGCGGCGCCGCCTGGCCGCCCGGCCCCGACCGACCATGCTCCACGCGCTCCTCACCGGCCTCGCCCTCGCGGCGCCCCCCACGGCCTCCCTCGTCCAGGAGGCCGACCCGGACCAGGCCGCGCGGGAGGCGGCCTTCGCGCGCCTGCTCACCGGCGCCCGGCTCGAGGGGTACACGACCCTGACCGACGGGGACGGGAACCTCATGGGGACGGAGCTGGAGGCGGACAGCTACGACCTCGCGAAGGTCGAGAAGGGCGAGGACGGGAAGTGGAGGTTCACGGCGCTCATCAACTACGGCGGCCGGCCCATCCCGATCTCCGTCTCCCTGCCCGTGGAGTGGGCGGGGGGCACGCCGGTGATCGACGTCGAGGACATGAAGGTGCCCTTCATGGGGACGTACTCGGCGCGAGTGCTGTTCGACGGGGATCGCTACGTGGGCGTCTGGCGGGGGGACGGCTACGGCGGGCACATCCTCGGCAAGGTGGTGCGAGCCGAACCGGAGGAGCCCACGACCACGATCCACTGGCCCCAGTTCCGCGGCCGGCAGGCGGGGGGACTGGCCGAGGGCTACGAGCTCCCCTCCTCGTTCGACCTGGAGAGCGGAGAGAACGTGCGCTACCGGATCCCCGTCCCCGGCCTCGCCCACTCCTCGCCGGTGATCCACGGCGACAAGCTCTTCCTGACCACGGCGGTCCGCGCCGACGGGGAGCAGGACCTGAAGGTCGGGCTGTACGGCGACATCCAGCCCGTCGAGGACGACAGCGAGTTCGGCTTCGAGGTGCTCTGCTACGAGAAGTCCACGGGTGAACTGCTCTGGCGGAGGGAGGCCTGGCGCGGCGTCCCCGCCGTGAAGCGCCACCTGAAGGGCAGCCACGCCCAGCCGACCCCGGCCTGTGACGCGGAGCGAGTGGTCGCGTTCTTCGGCTCGGAGGGGCTCCACGCCTTCGACCACGACGGCAACAAGCTCTGGGAGCGCGACCTCGGGGTCCTCGACGCGGGCTTCTTCCGCGATCGCGGCGCGCAGTGGGGCTTCGGCAGCTCGCCCGTGCTCCACGGGGGCAAGGTCGTCGTCCAGTGCGACGTCCAGGACCAGAGCTTCGTCGCCGTGCTCGACGCGGCCACGGGCGAGACCGTCTGGCGCGTGGACCGGGAGGAGGAGTCCGGCTGGTCCACGCCGACCGTGCACGTCAGCGGCGAGCGGAGCCAGGTCATCTGCAACGGCTGGAAGGCCATCGCGGGGTACGACCTTCGCACGGGAGAGGTCCTCTGGACGGCCGAGCCCGGCGGCGACATCCCCGTGCCGACGCCGGTGGTCTCGGACGGGGTCGCCTTCATCACGAACGCCCACGGCCGCTACCAGCCGATCTACGCCATCGACCTGGACGCCACCGGCCACGTGTCCCTCGAGGAGGGGCAGGACGAGTTCATGGTCTGGGGGATCAAGAAGCGCGGGAACTACATGCAGACGCCCATCGTCTACGGCGACGCCGCCTTCTTCTGCCGCGACAACGGCATGCTCAGCTGCTACGACGCCATGGGCGGCGAGCGGCTGTTCGCCGAGCGCCTCGACGAGGGCCGCTCCGGCTACACCGCGTCGCCCGTCGGCGGCGACGGCAAGCTCTACATCACCAGCGAGGAGGGCTCCGTGATCACGGTCCGCGCCGGGCGCACCTTCGAGGTGCTCGCCCGGAGCTCCCTCGGCGAGGAGTTCATGTCCACGCCCGCCATCTCGGAGGGGACGATCTACTTCCGCTCCCGCGGCCACCTCACCGCCGTCGGCCTCTAGTCCGCAGCGCGCACCAGCGATGACCCACAAGTACTGCACCGTCGAGAGCGACGGCTACCTGCTCACCGTCACCATCAACCGTCCGGAGGTGCTCAACTCCCTGGACGTGCCGTCGAGCATCGAGCTGAGCGAGGTGTTCGACGCCTTCGAGCAGGACGACCAGCACCGGGTCGCCATCGTCACGGGCGCCGGTGAGAAGGCGTTCTGCGCGGGCCTCGACCTCAAGTCCCAGTCCGGCTCGGACGGCCTGCCCCAGTGGCCCATGTCCGGCTTCGCCGGGCTGACGGAGCGCTACGGC
>JASFWR010000023.1:0-18021 GCA_050049155.1 Planctomycetota bacterium
AAGGGAATCCGCACGGGAGCGCCAGCGGGGCCTGAAATCGCCGGTTCGTCCCGCGCGGGCCCGCCCGCCGCTCCCGATGGGCCCCGAGCGACGCCGGGCGCGCGACGACGCGGAGCCAGGATCGAGACGGCGCCGCCGACCGGGCCACCTGGACGCCCTGATTGCGGTCCGGAAGGCGTCCCCCCGGGGCCCGTCCCGACGCCGACTCTCCGGCGGTCGCACCGCGGCTCCGGCCGATCGAGCCTCCTATACTTCCCGCATGGCCTCCCGATCCGCTCGCCCGACCGCCCTCCTGCTCCTCCTCGCCGGCTTCGTCGCGGGCTGCGGCCCCGACGGTCCCGAGCCCGTCCGCACCAGCTCGGACTGGGGGTCCAGGGACCTCCTCGACGAGGGCGCGTTCCGGGACGGGACCTCCATCGAGACCCGCCGCTCCAGGGTCGTGACCCGGGGCACCTGGGAGCTCAAGTCCTCCAACGGCTCGGGGGAGACGCCGGTCCCCGACGGGGGCGGCTTCCCAATGGGGACGATCCTCTTCGGCAGCAAGGAGAAGGGCGAGGGCTTCCGGAACGTGCGGTTCCCGCTCCCGGGCGACATCGACGCCCAGCAGCTCACGGTGCGGGTGTACGCCACGGACGGCGAGCTCCTGCGCATGCGCGCCCTCGCGGTCGGGCCGGAGGGTCCGGTCCCCGGGGAGGTGGTGGACTTCGTCCCCAACAGCGAGCCGACGGACGTCGTGGTCCCCATGCCCGAGGTCCCCGGGGCCGCGGCGGCGATCCTCGAGATCGCCGGGGACTGCACCGCCCCCGCCTTCCTCAGCTTCACCGTTTCGGAGGTCCTCAGCGCCTCGACCGAGGTGGTCCGCACCCGCCAGGGCGCCATCGGTGACGAGCGCTGGTCCGTGGGCCTGGCCCCCGGCGCCACCGTCGCCGCGCCGGTCGCCTTCGACGGGCAGGGGCGCCTCCGCGCGTCAGTGCTCGGGCACGAGGGCGCCGAGGGCGAGGTGGAGCTGAGCTGGGTCGAGGACGGCGCCCCGGTGGCGTCGACCCGGGCCGTGGCCGGCGAGGGGTGGCGCGAGGTCTCCCTCGACGTCCCGGACGCCTCGGGCTCGGGCGAGCTGGTGGTCCGCCACGTGGCGGGCGCCGGGGTCTGGGTCGCGGAGGATCGCATCGACCGACAGGGCGCCGAGGCTCCCACCTACCTCCTCATCACCTCCGACACCCACCGCGGCGACCACATCGGCTGCTACGACTCGGAGCAGCGGGTGCTGACTCCCAGCCTGGACCGGCTCGCTGACCGCGGGATCGTCTTCACCAACTGCTACGCCCCCACGAACGTCACCAATCCGTCGCACATGGCGTTGATGACGGGCCTGCCCCTGCGGGACACGCGCATCGCCAACAACGCGACGGCGCTCTCCATGTCGGCCAACACCCTCGCCGAGAACTTCCAGCGCGCGGGCTTCCGGACCTTCGCCGCCACGAGCGTCCGGCACCTCAAGCCGTCCCAGAGCGGCCTCCACCAGGGCTTCGATCGGTACGACGCGCCCGTCGAGGGCAAGCGCAACGGCAGGTTCGCGGTGGACCGGCTGCTGGAGTGGATCCCCGACGCGGAGGGCACGCCGCTCTTCGTCTGGCTCCACGTCTACGACGCCCACGCGCCCTACTCCCCCCCCGAGGAGCTGGTGAAGAACCACTACCCCGCCTCGAAGGACCCGCGCGCCGCGGACCAGGAGCTGGGCATCGACCCCAAGGTGCTCGCGCCGTGGATCGCCAACCGGAAGATCACGGACCCCGAGTACATCGACGCGCTCTACGCGGCGGGCGTCGACTACGTGGACCAGCTCGTGGGTGACCTGCTGGCGGTGGACCGCGTCGGCGGCGGGGTCGTGGCGTTCACGGCGGACCACGGGGAGTCCCTCGGCGTCGAGGGGGTCTGGTGGGACCACAGCCGCCTGAACTACGACACGGTCCACATCCCCATGCTCCTCAGCGCCCCCGGCCTCGAGGCCGCGCGCACGGACGCCCCGGTGGAGCAGATCGACGTGGGCCGGACCCTGCTGGACATGGCGGGCATCGAGAGCGAGTTCCCCGGGCGCGACCTGCGCTGGGCCGTGGACGAGCCCGAGGCCTCGCGGCCCCGGTTCTCCCTGGGCGCCCACGGGTGGACGGCCGCGGTCGAGGCGGACGGCTGGATGCTGACGCTCCAGATCAAGGAGTACCCGCGGCCCTTCAGCGAGCGCACGTGGGCCCACGGGGAGACCGAGCTCTTCAACCTGAACGAGGACCCCACCGCGGCGACCAACGTGCTCGAGGAGAACTTCAAGCGCGGCAAGGCCATGCGGAAGGCGCTCATCAGCTGGCTCTCCGACCCCCAGGGGCCTGGCCTCGCCGTCGACACCGAGCTCTCCCCCGAGGCCATGGCGAGCCTCGAGGCCCTGGGCTACGGCGGCGGCACCACCGGCGGGGCCGTGGGCGCGTGGTGGACCGCTCGCTCCGGCTCCGAGTGGAACGAGCGCTTCGAGGACTGACGCGCCGCCGCGTCAGTTCGAGGACTCGATCGCGCGCCCGTTCAAGGGCTGAACGGGGCGGTTGTTGTTGTTGATGATCGCCCGGAAGGCCGCGATCTGGGCCTTCGACAGCTGGATGGGCTGGCGCATCATCATCCAGCGGACGTCCTCGGTGCACGGGGGCGTCGTGAACGAGCCGGTGTAGTGCAGGTAGTCGTGGTCGGCGGGCAGCACCGCCCCGACGTCGATCTGCATCTCGGTGCGGTTGGCGCGGTTCTCCACCGTCGGGAGGTTCTGCCAGAGGACCTCGAGGGCGGCGTTCTCCTCACCCGCCTCGATCATCACGCCGACCACGGCGACCTCGCCATCGGCCCCCTTGTGCACGAGGTGCATCTCCATCGGCGAGTGCCGCCCGTCGATGGTGTGCTCGCTCGGAGAGTGGAAGTGGAACTGCTCGAGGCTGAAGCGCTTCCCGCCGACGGTCAGGCTGCTCGAGCCCGACTCGTTCTCCTGGATGCTGTGGCCGTTGAAGACCACGTTGACGGACACGGGGCGGTAGTCGAACTCCAGCGCCGGGAGGTCCGCGTGGGCGGCGCCCGTGAGGTCGATGGGCGACTGGGAGCGGCCCGTGGAGGCCAGCGCGTACTCGGGGCTGAGCTCGCCCCAGTGGGACGGGCCCTCCGCCCCGGAGTAGCCCCACTCCGCCTCGTGAGGGGCCTCCTCCTTCATGAAGTAGTGGTGCACGCGCTCCTCGAGCTTGCAGCCGGTGGCGAGGAGGACGAGGGGCGCGAGGAGCAGGAGCCGGCGGGCGGAGCTGGGAGCGTGCATGGCGGTGGGGTCTTGGATCACAGGAAGAACTTGAAGCTGAACATCACCCGGTTGGCGTGCCCGCGCTGGCCGTCGTTGTCCTCGCGGGTGCCGTAGAGCTACTCGACGCCGGCGAGGAAGTGCCGGGTCGGGTGCCAGAGCAGCGTGGCGGAGGTGGACTGGGTCCGGTGGAGGACGTCCGCGCCCTGGCCGGCGACGTTGTCGAGGCTCGCGACCGAGTAGGCGACCGTCGTGCTCCAGTCGGGGCCCCAGTCGTTCTCCACCCCGACCATCGCGGTCGAGTTGCCGAGGGCCTCGAGGCGACCGTCCGCGCCCAGGAAGGCGTCGGACTGCCCGTCGTCCCGCAGGGCCTGGTTGTACTCGCCCGTCCCCTCACCCACCGAGAGCTGGGCCATGAGGCGCCGCCCCCGGGGCCCCACCGGGGTCTTGCCGGAGAGCGCGAGCCCCCACCCGGCCACCTCGTCCTCGCCTGCGCCGCCCTCGTAGCGGAGCTTCCGGAGGACCCCCGAGAGCTGGAGGTGACCCGACCCGACCTCGCGACGGAGGTTGCCCGTGAGGTCCGGGAGCGGGGCGTCGGCGAGGTTCGGGTCGACGCCCCCGAGGGCGCCCACCCCCTGGCTGGCGCCCTCCAGCGCCAGGCTCCAGGAGGTCGTGTCCGAGGCCGCCTGGGTCCAGCGGACCATGGGCTGGCGGATGAACAGCGCCCCGTCGGGGCCCTCGAAGTCGAGGGTCACCGGCCTGGACGAGAGGTCCATGAAGGTGGTCCAGGTCTGCCCGGCCAGGAGCCCGCCGTACTCGCCGTAGGCGTGACGCAGGTTGAAGGCGCCGCCCGCCCCGTAGAAGTCCCCCTCCACGAAGAAGTGGACCGCCTCGGCCTTGAAGCCGCTCCGAACGTCCACGTTGAGCCGGGTCTCGCGGGCCTGGAAGGTCGTCCGCTCCTGATCCTCCGTGGGGACCGGGATCGTCGCGGTGGCGAACTTGCTCGCGTTGCCCACCCGCTAGAAGTCGTGGATCCCGTCCATCTTGACGTAGCCACCGATCCGCAGGCTCAGGTCCTCGGCCGCGATGTCCACGAGGCCCGTCGACGGGGCCAGGGTCGAGTCGCGGCGCTGCCTGACCTTGTCGAAGGGGGCGTCGGTCTCCGCCGCCCCCAGCTCGGATCGCGCGGCGTCCAACTCCTCGGACAGGGCCTGGATCCGCGCGTCGAGGTCCGGGAGCTCCTGGACGGCGAGCGGCTCCTGGGCGAGGGCGGTCGCCGGGGCGGCGAGGAGGAGGAGGACGGCGAGGTGGCGGCGGTCGGCAGGCATGCGCTTCGGGGCTGGGGGCTCCCTCCGAAGTTATCGCCGCCGCGTCACCACCCTCAAGCCCGCCCGGGCCCGCGGGCTACCAACCGTTGTCGGCGGCCTCGTACGTGCGGCCCGTCCGGGGGTCGTGGAGGAAGGAGATGGTGGTCCCGCGGTTCCGGTAGACCTCGATCTCGACGATGCCCTCGTGCCACTCCCAGTCCACGAGGCCCCCGTCGCGATAGCTCCTCTCGTACCGCTCGCGGGTCAGCGCCTCGGGCTCCTCCACCTCGTCGGCCTCGAACGTCGACCTGAGGAACCGGTCGAGGTCCTCCCGGGCGACCGTGAACTCGGCGGTGTGGTAGAGCCCGTTGGCCCGAAGCGTGATGTCCGTGGCCTTGGGCGGCGTCATGTCGCCGTACAGGAAGAACATGCTCGAGGGGCTCTGGTGGTGCGACTCGGCGTAGAAGGTCATGTAGCCGAAGAAGCCCACCGCGATGGCCCCGATGAGCCCCGCGCCCACCAGCTTGAGCAGGCAGCCCGCGAGGGCCGCGCCGGCGCGCACGGGGGCCGGCTGCTGGATCGTTCTCGTTCTCATGTCTGCGAGTCCTCCACTGTCCGGGTCCTCCGCGGAGCGCGCGTCCCTGCTGGGTCGACTTCGAGGTCGACCGCCGGGCCGAGCGCGCCGCTGTCCGCAGCCTATCGACCCGCCGCCGGCCCCAACTCTACATTGGAGAGTTATTTACCGCCCCGTCCACCGCGCGGTCGGGGCGAGGCCCCCGAGCCGCGAGGCCCGTGATCTCGGTGGAGGCCGCCTCACGTCGAGGCGAGGCCCGCCGGGGGCCCCTCGAGCTCCACGGAATCGGGGGTGAGATCGAGCGGGCGACCTAGAATGGACGCATGCGTCCGACCCCCGTCCTCTCGGCCCTCCTGTTCGCCGCGTCCGTCGCCACCGCGGCCAGCCCGCCCCCCTTCGCCGTGGACCACGAAGACAAGGCGCCCGTGGACTTCGCGCGCGACGTGCGGCCGATCCTCTCGGACAAGTGCTTCCAGTGCCACGGGCCGGACCCCGAGACCCGCGAGGCGGGGCTCCGGGTGGACTCCCTCGAGGGGATCACGGCCGCGCTGACCACGGGTGGGCACGCCGTCGTCGCCGGCAGCCTCGAGGACAGCGAACTCGTCTACCGGATCGACCCGGAGTTCGAGGAGGACCGGATGCCCCCGGAGGACTCCGGCAAGGCCCTCACCGACCCCGAGCGCGACGTCCTCCGCCGCTGGATCGAGGAGGGCGCCCCCTGGGACGAGCACTGGTCCTTCCAGCGGCCCGTGAAGCCCACGGTCGCGGACGACGCCTCGGCCATCGACGCCCTCCTCGACGGGGCCATGTCGGGGCTCGGGCTGACCATGCGCCCCGAGGCCGACGCCGCCACCCTCCAGCGGCGCGTGAGCCTCGACCTCACCGGCCTGCCCCCGACCCCCAAGGAGTCGACGGCCTTCCACGCCGACGTGGCGGCCCGCGGCCTCGACGCGGCCTTCCGGTCCGAGGTGGACCGCCTGCTGGCGTCCGAGCGCTACGGCGTCCACATGGCGCGGACCTGGCTCGACGCCGCCCGCTACGCGGACACCCACGGCCTGCACCTCGACAACCGCCGCTCCATGTGGCCCTACCGCGACTGGGTCGTCCGGGCACTCAACGACAACAAGCCCTTCGACGAGTTCGTCGTGGAGCAGCTCGCCGGGGACCTGCTCCCGGACGCCACCCTGGAGCAGAAGGTGGCCTCGGGCTTCAACCGCTGCAACCCGACCAGCGCCGAGGGCGGGATGATCGCCCAGGAGTACCTGTCGATCTACGCCAAGGACCGCGTGGACACGACCGCCAAGGTCTTCCTCGGATTGACGCTCGAGTGCGCCCAGTGCCACGACCACAAGTTCGACCCGCTCAGCCAGCGCGACTACTACGCGATGTACGGGTTCTTCAACTCGCTCACGGAGGAGGCGACGGACCGGAACATCGCCAACCCCGTCCCCTTCGTGCGCGTCCCGCTCCCCGAGCAGGCGGCGCGCCTCGACGGGATCGAGTCCGAGCGGGCGAGGCTCACGGCCCAGCTGGAGGCCCCGGCGCCCGAGCTGGACGAGGCGGAGCGTCGCTGGACCGAGCGGACGTCCGCCGAGGTGCTCGGCGAGTGGCGCGCGATCGTCCCGGAGCGGGTCTCGGCCACCGACGGGGTCGAGCTCTCCGTCGAGCCGGGCTCCGGCGTCGTGGTGGCGGGCGGCGCGAACCCCGCGACCACGACCTACACCATCGACGCCTGGGTCCCGCCGGGGCAGATCGAGGGTCTGCGCCTCGACGCCCTCGTCCCCGACGGCGCCTCGATCCCGGGCCGCGCCAGCAACGAGAACTTCGTCCTGACGTCGATCCGGGTGCTCGCGGCCCCCGCCGACCGGCCCGAGGAGCGCCAGCCGGTCGGGATCCGCACCGCGGTGGCCACCCACAGCCAGCCGAGGTTCCCCATCACCGCCGCCCTCGACCCGTCCGACGCCACCGGCTGGGCGGGGCTCGGCAAGGCCGGCGACCGCTCGGCCCTGCTCGTCCCCACCCGCGGGTTCGGGTGGGCCGAGGGCACCGAGCTGCGGGTCGAGCTGGCGTTCCGCTCCGTCCACGCGCAGCACGGCCTCGCGCGCTTCGGGCTGGCGGTGAAGCGCTCGGCGTCCACCGAGCCCGCCCTGCGCACGGGCACCTGGCACCGGGCCCACTTCCCCGCCGCCGCGGCCGCCGGCCTCTACGACGTCCCCTGGCCGCCGGACGAGCGGATCGCCGGCGGCATCGACGTGTCCGTCGACGCCGCCGAGGGCACCCCCTGGGTCCCCCACCCCGAGTACACCGAGGGCGCCCGGCACCTCTTCGAGAGCGGCCTCGGCGTCCACTACCTGGTGCAGCGCATCGAGGCCCGGGAGGCCCGCCAGGTGCAGCTCCTGCTCGGCAGCGACGACGGCGTGGAGGCCTGGCTCAACGGCGAGCTCGTCCACTCCAACCGGGTGCCGCGCGGCGTGAACATCGACCAGGACCGGGTCGACCTCGCCCTGCGCGGCGGCGACAACGAGCTCGTGCTCAAGGTGGTCAACACCGGCGGCGCCGGCGGCTTCGCGTGGCGGCTCGCGGACGGCGGGGCGGAGGGCGCGCTCCCCCCCGAGATCGAGCTCGCCATGCAGACGCCCCTCACCGAGCACGACGCCGCGACCCGGGACCGGATCCGCGTCCACTGGCGCCGGCAGCACGCCCCCGAGTGGGCCGCCGCCTTCGAGGCGCGGGAGGCCCTGGCGGCGGAGCGCGCGACGATCGAGGCCGCGCTCCCCAGCACCATGGTCTCGGAGGAGCGGGCCGAGCCCCGCCCCGCCCACGTCCTCATGCGCGGCGCCTACGACAAGCTGGGCGACGCGGTCGAGCCCGCGACCCCCGCCGTCCTCCCGCCTCTCCCCGCCGACGCGCCGCGCAACCGCCTCGGGCTGGCCCGCTGGATCGTCTCCGGCGAGAACCCCCTCACGGCCCGCGTCTGGGTCAACCGCGCCTGGCAGCACTTCTTCGGCGCCGGCATCGTCGCCACCCCGGACGACCTCGGGAACCAGGGGAAGTGGCCGAGCCACCCCGAGCTCCTCGACTGGCTCGCGGTGACCTTCGTGGAGAGCGGCTGGGACATGAAGGCCATGCACCGCCGCATGGTCCTCAGCCGCGCCTACCGCCAGGGCTCCGAGGTGACCCCGGCGCACCTCGAGCTGGACCCGGAGAACCAGCTCCTCGCCCGCAGCGCGCGCTTCCGCCTCGACGCCGAGGTCCTCCGGGACCAGGCCCTGCACGTGGCGGGCCTGCTGGACGAGACCATGGGCGGGCCGGGCGTCCGCCCGTACCAGCCCGAGGGCATCTGGTTCGCCGTGGGCTACAGCGGCAGCAACACGGTCCGCTACACCCAGGGGCCGCGGGAGCACCTGCACCGCCGCTCCCTCTACACCTTCTGGAAGCGGACGGCGCCGCCGCCGAACCTCACCACCTTCGACGCCCCCATGCGCGACGCGTGCACCGTGCGCCGGGAGCGCACGAACACGCCGCTCCAGGCCCTGGTGATGATGAACGATCCGACGTACGTGGAGGCGGCCAAGCACGTGGCCGCGCGCGTGCTCCGGGAGGCGGGACCCACCGACCTGGAGCGCGCCGAGCGCCTCTTCGCCCTGGTGGTGTGCCGCGCGCCCGACGCCGACGAGGCCAGCCGCGTCGCCGCCCTCGCCGGCGCCCTGCGCGCCGACTTCGAGGAGGCCCCGGCGGACGCCGTGCGACTGGTGGCCACCGGGGACCTCGAGGTCCCCGTCGACGTGGATACCGTGGACCTGGCCGCCTGGACCCTGGCGTCGAGCGCGATCCTGAACCTGGACGAGGTCCTGACGAGGAACTGATGCAGCACCCCCTCCACGACTCCCCCATCGCCGAGCGCGCCGCCCACCTGACCCGGCGCCAGTTCTTCGGGCGCACGGCCACGGGCATCGGCACGGCCGCCCTCGCCTCCGTCCTCGGGCCGCGGGCCCTCGCCGCGCCCGGGCCCGGCGACCGCACCGGCGGCCTCCCGGGCGTCCCCCACTTCGCCCCCAAGGCGAAGCGGGTCATCTACCTCTGCATGTCCGGCGCGCCCAGCCAGTTCGAGACCTTCGACTGGAAGCCGAAGCTACGGGACATGTTCGACCAGGAGCTCCCCGACTCCATCCGCAACGGGCAGCGCATCACGACCATGACCTCCGGTCAGTCGCGCTTCCCCATCGCGCCGTCGAAGTTCGACTTCGCCCGGCACGGCGAGGCGGGCACGGAGGTCTGCGAGACGCTCCCGTGGACGGCGAGGATGGTCGACGACCTGTGCGTCATGCGCAGCGTCCACACGGACGCCATCAACCACGACCCGGCCATCACCTTCATGCAGACCGGCTCGGAGCAGCCCGGCCGGCCGAGCTTCGGCGCGTGGCTCTCCTACGGGCTCGGCTCCATGAACCGGGACCTGCCGAGCTTCGTGGTCATGACCCCCCGCTGGAAGGGCCGGCGCGAGGCCCAGGCGCTCTACCAGCGCCTCTGGGGCTCCGGCTTCCTGCCCTCCGAGCACCAGGGCGTCGCCCTGCGCGCCGGCGGCGACCCCGTCCTCTACCTGAACGACCCCGCCGGCGTGGACCGCAAGCGCCGCCGGGACATGCTGGACCTGGTCTCCGAGCTGAACTCCAAGCGCGCCGACGAGGTCGGCGACCCGGAGATCCGGGCGCGCATCGAGCAGTACGAGATGGCCTTCCGGATGCAGGCGGCGGTGCCCGACCTCACGGACCTCTCGAACGAGCCGCAGTCGGTGCTCGACCTCTACGGGCCCGACGCGACGGTGCCGGGCACCTTCGGCGCCTCGTGCCTGCTCGCCCGCCGGCTCGTGGAGCGCGACGTCCGCTTCGTGCAGATCTACCACCGCGGCTGGGACCAGCACGGCAACCTGCCGAACGACCTGGGCAACAACTGCCGGGACGTGGACCAGCCCTGCTACGGCCTGATCCAGGACCTCAAGGCCCGCGGCCTCCTGGAGGACACCCTGGTGATCTGGGGCGGCGAGTTCGGCCGGACCACCTACTGCCAGGGGGCGCTCTCGCGGGACAACTACGGCCGCGACCACCACCCGCGTTGCTTCTCCATGTGGATGGCCGGGGCCGGGGTGAAGACGGGCCAGACCTACGGCGCCACGGACGACTTCTCCTACAACGTCGTCGAGGACCCCCTGAGCGTCTACGACCTCAACGCCACGATCCTGCACCTGCTGGGGATCAAGCACGACCGCCTCACCTTCCGCCACGCCGGCCGGGACCACCGCCTCACCGACGTCCACGGCAAGGTGGTGGACGCCCTGCTGGCGTGAGCCGCGAGCCCATGAGCGAGCAGCCCCACCGGCCGCGCCTCCGCCCGTCGATCCTCCTGGCGGCTGCGGCGCTCCTCGCCGCCTGCAGCGCGGGCGCCGAGGCCGTGCGCGCGGAGCGGCGGACGGAGCAGCAGGAGGCCAAGGAGGCCCAGCTGGCCGCGCTGGAGGCGCGGGCGGCGGGCGGCGACCTCGGCGCGCAGATGGAGCTCGCGTCCATGTACTACGACGGCCGCGTCGTCCCGAGGGACCGCGGCCGGGCGGCGGTCTGGTACCGGGCCGCGGCGGACCAGGGGCTCGCGGAGGCTTACTACTCCCTCGGCGTCCTGCTGGAGAAGGGGGACGGCGTCCCCGGCGACCTGGCCGGCGCGGCCGCCGCGTACCGCGTCGCCGCCGAGGCAGGGGTGGCCGAGGCCCAGACCAACCTCGGGCTCATGGCCCTCGAGGGCCGCGGCATGCCCGCCGACAAGGACGAGGCCTTCCGCTGGCTCTCCGCCGCCGCCGACCTCGGCGTGGCCCAGGCCCAGTTCGTCCTCGGGTCCATGGTCGCGGACGGCCGCGGCACGGCGCCCGACCCGGCCGCCGCGGCGGCCCTCTACGAGCGCGCCGCCCGGCAGGGCCTCGCCCCGGCCCAGGAGGCCCTCGCCGCGGCGCTCCTCGCGGGCGCCGGCGTGGACCCGAGCGCGACCCTCGCGGCGCGCTGGCTGGAGCAGGCCGCCGCCCAGGGTTCGGTCGCGGCGCAGGAGCGCCTCGGGCTCCTCCTGCTCCGCGGGGCGCCGGGGCTCGCCGCGGACCCCGCCGCGGGCGCCCGCTGGCTCACACGGGCGGCGGAGGCCGGAGCCGCCACGAGCCAGTTCAACCTCGGGCTCCTGCACATCCGAGGCTCGGGGGTCCTGCAGGACGACCGCGCCGCGTACCGCTGGTTCCTCGCCGCGGCGAAGCAGGGGCTGACCGAGGCCCAGGTCCGCGCCGGGGCCATGAGCGCGGCGGGGCGAGGCGTTCGGGCGGACCGGGTCGAGGCCGCCCGCTGGTACCTGATCGCTGGCCGCGCGGGGAACGCCGGCGCGCTCCGCAGGCTCGAGGCACTCGACCCGCAGCTGTCGACCGCCGAGCGGAAGGCGGCCGAGGAGCGAGCCCTGGCGTGGGAGCGCGCACGGGCCGAGCGGTCCCGATAGCGGACGTGCCACGGCCCGCGAGGGTGGGGCTGCGATCCTCGATGGAGACACCCTGGCCATCTTGATGCTCCGGGGCTCAGGTGCCCCCCCCACGGCGGATCGATAGGTCCTCCATGGCCCGCACGATCCTCCACCTGCTCCCCCTCGCTCCCCTCCTCCTCACCGCCTGCGCCACGACCCAGTCGGGCCTACGGGCGTACCACGAGCGCGACTACGCCGCGGCGGTGGAGGCCTGGACCCCCCTCGCGGAGGCCGGACACCCCGAGGCGCAGTTCTACCTGGGCACGATGTTCGACGGCGGCCTCGGGGTGGAGCAGGACAAGCTCGAGGCGCTGGAGTGGTACCTGCTCGCCGCGGGCGCCGGCCACCCCAAGGCGCAGACGAACCTCGGGCTGCTCTACTTCCACGGGGACGGCGTCGAACGCTCCGAGGAGCGCGCCCTGCAGTGGTTCCAGCGCGCGGCCTCTCAGGGGTTCGCGGAGGCTGAGAGCAACGTGGGCGTGCACTACCTGCTGGGGCACGGGGTCGATCAGGACACCCGCGAGGCCCACGCGTGGTTCGCCCGCGCCGCCGAGCGCGGACACTCGAAGGCCCAGCGGATCCTCGGGGTCATGTTCGACGAGGGGACCGGCTGCGAGCGTGACACGGCCGCGGCCGCCCGCTGGTACGGCGAGGCCGCCGAGGCGGGCGACGCCGAGGCCATGCTCCGGCTCGGCGCCATGTGCCTCGAGGGACGCGGGGTGGACCGCGACGAGGCGCGCGCCGCCGAGCTGCTCCAGGGTGCCGCCGAGGCGGGCGAGCCCGACGCCCAGCTGCTCGTCGGCTGGATGTACTTCACCGGACGCGGCGTCGAACGCGACCGGGACACGGCCTCCACCTGGCTCGCCGCTGCGGCGGTGCAGGGGGACCTGGGGGCCCAGGCCAGCTTCGCGCGCGCCTGCCTCGAGCGGGCCCGAACCGGTGACGCCCGGCAGCTCGCGGAGGGGGTCCAGTGGCTCCAGCTGGCCGCGAGTCAGGGCCTCGCTCACGCCCAGTACGACCTCGCTCTCCTCCACCTCCGCGGGGAGGGAGTGCTCCAGTCACGCGACCAGGCGGTGCGCTGGATGGAGCTCGCCGCGGCTGGCGGCCACCCCCACGCGCCTTCGCGGCTCCGCGCGCTGCGCGCGGGCGACTGATACCTGGAGCAGAGCCGTCGGGTCCCGATCCAGTGGGCCCGCTCGGCCGGACGCGGTCGATCGGATGCTCTCGGCTGAGCCCGGTCGCCTGAATCCAGTCGCCTGAGTCCAGTCGCCCGAACCCGATCGACGGGACCGGATCGACAGGATCCGATCCACCGGGCCAGCTCACCAGGGCTCGCCCAGCCCCTTCGCCACACGCTCGAGCGCGAGCTCCAGGGAGCGCGACGGCTCGATCCCCGAGCGGGTGATCGAGATGGAGACCTTGACCAGGTCCTCCACCCGCGGCCGGGAGTTCGGGTTGACCACCGCCTCCGCCAGCGCGCGCTCGTACAGGTCGCTCGCGATCATCCGCTGGCCCAGGCTCGCGTAGGCCTCGGCCAGCGGCCTCAGGGCTCGGCCTCGCCAGATGCTGTTGATGGAGTCCCGCAGCTCGTCGTACTTCGCCAGGGCCTCGTCCGCCATGGCGACGCCGGCCTCCTGCTGACCTGCGAGACCACGCAGCAGCGCGACTCGCGCGCGCAGGGCGACCTGGTCCTCGAGCAGGACCTTGTTGGCCCGCACCATCTCCTCGATGCGGTCGATCTTCGCCGCCGCGAGGGCCGGCGCTCCGTTCTCGACGTCGCCGCGGGCGAAGAGGTCGAGCAGCTCGATCCTGGGGACGAGCGGGACGCGCCCCCAGTTCTCCACCGTCCCGGCGAAGAGCGCCTCCCGCAGCCGCTCGTCCCTGTGGACCCGGCCGTAGAACACCGACACGGCCTCGAGGGCGAAGCGCGCCTCGTCCGACGTGCCTGCCGCGGCGATCTCGAAGAGCTGCTCCGCCTGCCCCTCGATCAGCTCCGGGTCGAGGATGCTCGCCGCGTAGACCGAGAGCATGCCTCCCTCCGTCGCGTCGATCCGGGCCTGGATCCCCGCCGCCGTCGCCTTGTCCCCGAGGACCGCGTGGGCGAGGGCGATCCTCGCCCGCACCCGGCCCCGCCTCCACCCCTGCTCCGTGGAGTCCGTGAGCTCCGCCTCGAGCGCTCGGGCCGCCTCGAGGGCCGCCTCGGCGGCCTGCTCCTGGCCGTCCTTCGCGAGGTGGACCGCCACCGCAGCCACACCCAGCGCGCGACGCCAGTTGTCGATACTGTCCGCCCACTCCCGGGCGAGCTCAACGGGACCGCCCGCCTCCAGCAGCGCCTCGACGAGCTCCTCTTGGAGTCTCCCTCTGGTCTTGAGGTGCGGGACCTCCGGAAGCTTCGAGGCGGCCTCGTACGCACGACCCAGGAGTGAACTGGGGCCGGGCGTGGAAGCCTCGAGGGCACCCATGGCCGCAGGGCTCGGGAGCTCGGCAGGTACGGCCGGCGAAGCTGAGCCGATCATCAGGGCGGGAACGAGGAGGAGAGACATGACTGGCTCGCTCGACGGGGTCGTTGGGAAATGGTCGGGGTGTGCGAGGGCCCCCCCTCCGACGGGCGGAGGGGGGGCCCAGCGAACGGCCGCACCAGTGGATCAGGTGCGGACGCTCCTGTCGATCAGTTGAAGGTGACCGAGAGGCCGTTGGTGAAGTTGGAGACCGCCGAGCCGCTGGAGCCGATGTCCCGGTACCAGGCCTGGAAGTTCCAGTTCTCACCCGCCATGGCGGTGACGAAGCCGGTCGGCTGCGGGATCTGCGTCAGGTCCAGGGCCAGCGAGATGATGCCGTTGCTGCCGGAGTTTTGGATCTGACCCGGACCGACGTAGCGACCGATGTTGCCGAAGAGGAGCAGGTTGCCCTCGGAGCCGCCCGGGTTCGGGATGAAGCTCTGGGTCTGGCTGGTCAGGAAGAACGCCGCGGAGCCCTGCGGGAGGCTCTCGGCCTCGATGGTCAGGTTGTTGTCCGAAGCCGTCGCCGAGCCCGAGGCGGACATGCGCGCGATGGCACCGGTCGAGTTGGCGTTGGCCTCACCGAAGCCCTCACCGACGCAGTCACCGTCGGTGAAGCCGAAGGCGTTGGCAGCGGACCAGCCGCAGAGCCAGTTGTTGGCCGTGTCGGGGGAGAAGGCGCCGCGGTACGGAGCGAACTCGTAGAAGCCGTTGGCCGGGGCGGACGCGGTGGTGGAGGCCGCGTCGTTGATCGGCGTCGGGTCGAGGCCGATGCACTGGAGCATGGTCTTCCCGCCGCGCACGACCGGGGTGGCCCGGGTGATGGACGCGATCGGCGAGTTGGTGGCGAGCACGTTGTTGTTGCTCGGATCGAACACGCCGCGGGCGAGCGCCTCGGTGTAGGCCGAGCCGTTCAGGTTCCGGAAGAAGACCGTGTCGCTGATCTCGATCAGCTTCCCGGCGGTGTCCTGAGCCGTGTAGAAGAGGCCCGGGTTGGCCGGGGCGTTGACCGCGGAGGTCACGGACGCCGAGGTGGTCCAGCGGTCCTCGAAGGAGAGGGTGCCGTTGTGGCCGTAACCGGAGGCGCCATCGCCGTCGTCGCCGTCGGCGCGCACGACCTTCTCGCCGCAGTCCATGATGATGGAGTTGCGGATCTGCATGTTGGCGTTGTCGCGCCAGGCGGTGGCGCCGTCGCCGTCCACGGGCTGACCGATGACGGTCATGTTGTAGAGGGCGCCGGTGGTCACCGGCTGGTAGTCCGAATCCTCGGCGCCGTCCATCTCGATGCAGTTGTCACCGACCCCGGAGCCCTGGTTGGCGTCGAGGCTGAAGCCCTGGACGATCAGGCCGAACTGGGCCTGGCCGCGCCAGCCCTGGTCGATGTCGAGGCTGTCGTCGCCGATGTTCCAGATGCTGAAGTGCTTCAGGCTGACCGTTCCGCCCCAGATCTCGATGCCGTCGTCGACGTTGTTCATGATCTCGACGAAGTCGATGTCGGTGCCGCGCCCGATGCCGCCGAGCGAGAGCCCGTTCAGCTCGTTGTTGAGCCCGATCACCTTGCCGCCGTAGCGCAGCGACATGTAGTTGAGGGAACCGGAGTCGTCATCGTCGTTGCCGCCGCCGTACTGGGCGATCGTGCTGCCGGCCGGCGGCTGAAGGCCCTCCATGTTGGCGTAGTTCGAACCGTTGGGGCTGGCGGAGTTGGTCGGGACCGCGTTCTCCGCGATGTAGGCGTCACCCATGATGGTGATGTTGCCCCACTCGTTCGCGGCCTCGCGCCAGGTTCCGGTCTTGGGGTCGCCGTTGGTCCAGGTCGCCACGTCGGCCTTCGAGGTGAAGATGACCGGGTTGCCGGACTCGCCAAGGACGAACAGCTGGGCGCCCTTCGCAACGGCGAGCGAGCCACCGATGTTGGTGTCGCTCGCGATGATCGTCCCAGCCTGGATCGTCAGCGTCGCGCCGGGCTCGACGTAGATCTGCGTCTGGATGTTGTAGGTGTTGTCAGCGGTCCAAGTCGTCGAGGTCGTGATGTTCGACGCGACGATGATTTCCGCAGCGTTCGACGTGGAGGCCACGAGCGCGCCAAGAGCCAGGGTCGAGATAGCTTTCTTCACAGCAAGTCAGATGAGGTGTTCGGAGGGACCGACGGGTCGCCGGGCTCCTGAGGGAATTGGATATGGCGAGGACGGTAGGGGGACTGCCGAACGGAAGCCTCAAGCGAGTGTGAAGCGTGGTCGAAGCGGTCGTTGCGACCCTGGAATCGCTCCTGAAGGGGTCAAGAAGGCCGATCCTGGACCGAAAGAACGACCAGAACGACGCCGCGCACGGGGCCCATTGTGAGCCTCGTGCGCGGCGGGGTTCGCGGTTCGCGACGCGGGGTGTCAGCGCGCGCTCTGCCGCGCGGCCTTCTCCACGAGCTCGAGGAAGCGAGCCACCTTCTCGTTGTTCTCGTACTGGAGGGACGCCTTCAGGAGCGGGATGGCCTCCTCGTAGCGCTTCTTCTTGGTGAGCAGCTCGCCGTGCAGCTTGGTCGCCCTGGCCTCGAAGCCGGTGAGCTCCGCGGCGGTCTCGTAGCGCAGGAACGCCTCCTCGAGCCGGTCCGAGCTCGCGAGCGCCTGGGCCAGCAGGATCAGCGCCTCGCCGTCCATGGGGTTCTCCGCCACGAGCTGCTCGAGGGTGGCGACGTTGGTCTCCGTGTCGCCCTCGCTCGCGGCCACCTTGATCCTGGCCATCCGCAGCTGATAGCGCTCCGCCTCGGAGAGCCCCTCGGCGCGCACTCGCTCGATCCCGGCGATCAGGGTCTTGGCGGGCTCCAGCTCGCCGCGGCGGACCATCCGGTCGAGGGAGGTGAGCGCCCGACTCGGGCTCGCCGTCGCGGACTGCTCGAGCGCCAGGAGGTAGTGCTCCACGGCGAGGTCGACCTTGCCCTGATTGCTGTAGATGTCCGCGAGCAGGTTCAGGACCCCCTCGTCCGCCGCGCCGAGCCTCGTCATGATCGCGAAGCACTCGGCTGCCTTCTCGAAGTCCTTCAGGCCGGACTGGCAGCGGCCCATCTTCCGCCAGTGCATGGCGTTGCCGGGGTCGTTCTCCACGGCGGACGCGAAGATCCTGTAGGCCTCCGTCCAGCGCTCCTGCCCCATCAGGGAGTCACCGAGCGCGAGGCGCCACTGGAGCCCCTCCTCCGACAGCATCATGGCCGAGCGGAAGGCCGTCTCGGCGCCCTCGTAGTCGCCGTCGCGCAGCAGGCAGCCGCCGAGCAGGCCGTAGGTGAGGCTGTCGACGCGGCCGAGCATGATGGACTGCTTGAGGCCCGTCGCCGCCTCGTCCCAGTTCTCCAGGTCGTAGTGGCAGAGCGCCAGGTTGAACCACGCCCGCTGGAAGCGCGGGAACCCCTCGAACTCGTCGAGGGCGCGCTCGAAGGCCGCGATGGCCGGCTCGTAGCGCACCGGGTCCGCCTGGTAGTGGATCTGGCCCTCGAGGAAGGGCAGGAGCGCCGAGGAGACCTTCGTGGTCTTGCGCGCGATGAGCTGGAGCGCCTTCTCCTCGTCCCCAGCGCCGATCAGCTCGATGACCTTCTGGAGGTCCTGGACGTCCTCGGGGTCCACGGACGGCTCGATGTCCGTGACGGAGAGCAGCCCGTCGGTGAAGCGGCGCTGGAAGGCCGCGGAGGTGATGTACCCCTCCGCGATCGGGCGGTACCTGTCCGCGCCCCCGGGGCTCGCCGCGCCAGACGGGGAGGGCTCCGCCGCCGGAGCGATTCCGTCGGCGCTCGGCGCGGGGTCGTCCGCCGTC
>JASFWR010000237.1:0-6005 GCA_050049155.1 Planctomycetota bacterium
TGGTCATGGTGTCGGCCCACTTCTTCGGCGGCTGCAAGTGCGAGTCGGGGCTCCCGGTGCACGACGTGCCCGCGGGCGACGCCGGCCCGCGCCTGCGCACGAGCAACGTGGAGCTCGCCGCCCTCGCCGCGCCGCGGCCGCAGCTGCTGGTCTCGGTCGGAGGCGACTGGACCCGGAACACGCCGGCGGTGGAGTACCCGTACCTGCGGGACGTGTACGCGGCCCTCGGCGCCGAGGGGGCGGTGGGCAACGCCCACTTCGCCGACGAGCAGCACGACTACGGGCCGAGCAAGCGGCGCGCGGTGGTCGCCTTCCTGGCCCGGGAGCTCGGGCTGGACCGCGGCGCGATGCTCGACGACGCCGGCGCGCTCCGGGAGGGCGCGGTGGCAGTCCTCCTCCGTTCGGATCTGGTCGCGACCTCCGCGGAGCACCCGCTGCCGGAGCGGGCGCTCGAGGGCGACGACGCGGTCTGGCGGGCGTTCCTGGGCCTCGACCGCCCCGGCGCGGGCCCGCCCCCGGGACGCTGACCTCGGGGCGCTGACCGCGTCCCGCGCCGCCTACTTCACCACCGCGCGGTCCGCGGACCGCTCGCGGTACGGCAGCGCCGCGGAGCCCGTGAGGCCGAGGCGCTCGTTGATGGCCTTGAGGTGGTGGTCCAGCCCGATCTCGGCGCCCGGCTTGAAGCCGGGGGTGGTGATGACCTGGGCGAGCACGCCGCCGAAGCCGCGGTGCATGGTGCCCCGCGGCAGGTAGACGAGGTCGCCGACGGAGAGCTCGTGCCGCTCGATCATGACCGCCGCCTCCTCCGCCGTGACCGACCCGGGGTCCTCCATGCGCGCCACCTTGGAGCTCGTGTAGAGCACGGCCCCCGGCTGCACCATCTGGACGAGGTAGAACTCGTCGAAGCCGCCGACCCGCGGGTGGTAGTGGGCGAAGGAGTCGGTGATGCGTACCCGGTGGCAGTTGAGCGCCCGGTAGACGTACGGCCCGACCGTGGGCAGCCAGGTCAGGAGGATCCGTCGGTACGCCCCGGTCTCCTCCGCGCAGCCGCCGGGGGTGTCGGTGATGCTCTCGTCCCAGTCCGGCCGGATCACGTCGGGGATCCCGGCGGGGAGGGCCTCGGGGACCGTGAAGACCACGGCGCGGCACCCGTCGGGCGCGGGCTGGGACGCCCCCGGCCGCAGCAGCACGACGTCTCCCACCCCAAGGGCGTCGCTCGCCGGGTCGCCGGACTGCACGAAGGCGACCCGCGGCGCGTCCGCCGGGGCGAGGGCCGCGAGGTCCTCGGTCCACTCCACGTCGTAGCCCGGGTTGGCCGCCGCGAAGGAGGCGCGCAGGGCCTCGAGGCCGGCCCCGTCGCCGCCCTCGGCCCCCAGGTGCGCGACCCGGATGGCCGGCGCGGGCGCGGCCGGGTGGGAGGAGCAGGCGGACAAGGCGAGGAGCGAGGCGAGCGCGACGGTCGTGGGAATCGGGTTCAAGGGGCCCTCCGGCGGGGACGCCTTACTATCGCCGGACCCGAAGGACCCCGATAGCCTCGAAGCCATGAAGCCCCTCCACGCCCTCGCCGCCCTCCTCGCCCTCCCCCTCGCGCTCGGCGAGGGCGAGGTGGAGATCTCCACGGACGGCGGCCCCTTCGCCACCTTCCACCACGGCGAGGAGGACCGCGTGCCGTTCCTGTGGCCCGTCCTCGGCCCGGGCGGCGTGGAGGTGACCCGCGCCTTCCCCATGGAGACGGGGCGCGAGGGCGAGTCCCCCGACCACCCCCACCACACCTCCCTCTGGTTCGCTCACGGGGACGTGAGCGGCCACGACTTCTGGCACGACCGGGACGGGGCGCGCGTCGTCCCCGCGGGCGACGTGGAGGTTTCCGAGGAGGACGGCGCCGTGCGGGTGACCTCGGCGCACCGCTGGGTCACCGGGGAGCGCGTCCCGCTCCTCGAGGAGGCGCGCACGATGACCTTCCGCGACCTGGACGGGGGCCGGGCCATCGACCTGGACCTGCGGCTCACCGCCCTCCGGGACGTGACCTTCGGTGACACGAAGGAGGGCACCTTCGCCCTGCGCCTGCACCCCGCGCTCCGGCCCAAGGGCGAGGTCGCCCGGGGCACCGCCATGAACAGCGAGGGGGACGACGCGATCTGGGGCAAGCGCGCGCGGTGGGTCGACTACTGGGGCCCGGTCCCCCACGGGGAGGAGGAGCGCGTCCTCGGCGTCGCCGTCCTCGACCACCCGGAGAACCTCCGCCACCCCACCTGGTGGCACGCCCGGGACTACGGGCTCGTGGGAGCCAACCCGTTCGGCGTCCACGACTTCGAGCGCAAGCCGGCGGGCACGGGCGACCACGCGCTCGCGGAGGGCGAGACCCTGCGCCTGCGCTACCGGGTCTGGATCCACGAGGGCCCCGGGGACGCCGCCGCCATCGAGCGGGGCTGGCGGCGGTGGGCCGGGGTGAAGGCCACGCGGGAGGAGCCCGCGGCGCCGGAGGGTGAGGGCGGCGAGGGGTAGCCCCCCTCAGCGCGCGAAGGGGCTCCCCGCGCGGTCCACGGGCCGCGACTCGGCGCTCCGGATCCGGAGGTCCCGGATCATCCCCTCGTCGTCGAACGAGCCGAAGCCCACCCGGCCCCACTCGAGGGTCCGGTCCTCCGCCTCGAGGACCGGCGTCTCCATGTCGTCGAACCAGACGCGGATCGTGCCCGCGTCCACGTCCCGGACGAGCCGCACGTGGTGCCACTCCTCCTGGCCCCAGTCGACGCCCTGCTCCCTGGGCGCGATCAGGTTCCGACGCGGCGCGCCGTCCACCAGGAACACGTTGTGGGCGTTCTGGTCCGGCGTGGTCGCCATGTGCACGTAGTAGTAGCGGTCCGGCGCCTGGAAGCCGAGGAAGAGGCACAGGTCGCGGTGCCCGTACTCGCGGCCCGACTGCAGGAGGTCCGCCTCGAGCTCGAAGCTGCGGAACTCGAGGCCGTCCACGAGCGCGATCGCCAGGGGGGAGCGGTGGGGCGGCGCGTAGTCGGCGCGCCCGGTGAGGGCGAGCCCGCCGCCGAAGCGCTCGCTCCACCCGAAGACCCCCGGGTCGGTGCAGTCGAAGGTCCCGGCGGCGAGGGGCGCCTCGGGCGGGGCGTCCAGCGGCAGCCGGACCTCGTCCGCGGTCGCGGCGCAGCCGGCGAGGAGCACGAGGGAGAGCGGGAGGGTCCGGCGCATGGGCGCGAGTCTAACCGCCGGCCGGGGCGACGCAGCGCGCGGCGGCGCGCCCTGGTCGCCCACGAGAGAGGCCGGGGCCGCCGCGCTCGTGCGCGACGGCCCCGGCCCTGGGGAGTCCTGCGTGGATCAGGGAGTGCCTGAGTGGATCAGGGAGTGAACGTCACGCCGACCACGTTGGAGGTGTTCCCTCCGGTGCCGCAGCTGCCGCCGAGGTCGCGGAAGAACGTCTGGAAGTACCAGGTGTCGCCCGGGATGATCCCGCCCTTGATCGGGACGAGGTTGGTGTTCGACAGGGCGACGAGGCCCGGGCCGAAGGTGGCGGTGCCGTCGGGGCCGGAGTTGAAGGCCGGCGGCAGGCGGTAGATCTTCGACATGGGGCCGCCGATGCAGAGCAGGCCGTCGAGGAACGGCGCGCGGCGCAGGGTGTCGGCGGCGAGGAAGAGGACGGTGGTGTTGGCGGGGAGCTGGGTCGCCACGAGCAGCAGGTCGTCGGCGGCAACGCTCGAGGAGCCGTCCACGCCGATCAGCGCGCCGAGCCCCGAGGAGTTCTCACAGCCGCCCAGGAGCGACTCGTTGCCGCAGGGGCAGTCCCCCTGGTTCGGCGGGCAGAAGGTGATCGGCGGCTCGGGCGGGTCGTTGTTGAGCGGGCAGCCCAGCTCGTTCGCCACCATGAGCATGTCCTTGGTGGCCTCGATCCCGGCGGAGCCGAACACGGCGTCCTGGTAGAGGTCGATGACCTGCCCGACCGTGTACGGGTAGTGCACGGAGTCGGCGCTGGCGAGGCCGGCCGCGGCGTGACGGTTGAGCGCCTCGATGCCGCCGTTCATCAGCTCGGTGGCCTCGATGAGCGTGGCCGTGTCCGTGAGCATCGACTCGGACTCGGTGACGCCGAAGACCGCGTTGAAGGGGAGGCTGGCGATGACGGACTCGGTGAAGTCGTCGGTGCCGACGCCGTCCCAGCGCTCGACGTGGTTCTTCCAGTAGCCCGGGGTGCAGCCCTCGGTGGAGGTGATGGGCGGCAGGGGCGCCGTCGTCAGGGCGAGGGACGCGAGGAGGGTGGTCGTGATCATCTTGCAGGCTCTTGAAGCGAATGGAGGGCGACCCGGCGATGGACCGGACGCTGGGGAAAAGTATCGGGGCGCGGGGTTTCCCGCTCGGTGCCCCGTATCGAAGGGGAATATTCCCCCGGGGGCCAGGGCCGGAAGATGTCCGCGGACGCGCCGAGTGCCTCAGGGCCGGACGGCCCCGGTCGGAGCTCAGTCCCCGGCGCCCTTCACGTGGGTGTCCATCCACTCGACCATCTCCGCGAGCACGTGGAGCACGGACTCCCGCGCGCGGTAGCCGTGGCTCTCGCCCGGGAGCATGACGAGGCGGGCGGAGCCGCCGTTGCCCTTGATGGCCTGGTAGAGCCGCTTCGACTGCACGGGGAAGGTGCCGGAGTTGTTGTCCGCCTCCCCGTGGATGAGGAGCACCGGCTCGTTGATCTTGTGGGCGTGCATGAACGGAGAGACCGCGAAGTAGGTCTCGGGCGCCTGCCAGAACGTGCGCCGCTCCGACTGGAAGCCGAAGGGGGTCAGCGTCCGGTTGTAGGCGCCGCTGCGCGCGATGCCCGCGCGGAACAGGTCGCAGTGGGCGAGCAGGTTCGTGGTCATGAACGCGCCGTAGCTGTGGCCCGCGACCCCCACCCGCTCGGGGTCCGCCACGCCGAGCTCCGCCGCGGCGTCGATCGCGGCCTTCGCCGACGCGACGAGCTGGGTGATGAACGTGTCGTTCATGGTCTCCGCGTCCCCGATGATGGGCATGGTGGCGCCGTCCATGACGGCGTAGCCCTGGGTCACCAGGAAGAGGTGGCTCGTGCCGGAGAGGCGGGTGAAGCGGTCCGTGGAGCCGCTGACCTGGCCCGCGGTGCTCGCGTCGTTGTACTCGCGCGGGTAGCCCCACACGAGCAGCGGCAGGCGCTCCCCCGGCTGGTGGTCCGCCGGCAGGTAGAGGGTCGCCGAGAGGGGCACCCCGTCGGCGCGCTCGTAGGTCACCCGCTGCTTCTTGATCCCGCGCAGGCTCGGCTGCGGGTCGGGGAAGTCGGTGACGGCGTCGAATCCGGAGAGCCCGGGCCTGCGGATCACGTAGTTGGGGGGCGCCGTCTTCGACTCGCGGCGGGTGACGAAGGGGCCGAAGAACCCGCGCGCCCAGGGCAGCGCGACCACCGTCTCGTAGGCGCCGGGCTCGCAGCGCCAGAGGACCTTCGTCTCCCCGGTCCCGAGGTCCTGCTGGCTCAGGAACGGCAGGTCGCCGTCCGGGCTCGAGCCGCGGCCCGTCCGGAAGGCGCCGCCGCCGTGCTCGCGCACGACCATCCGCCCGTAGGGCCCCGCGACCATGGCGAGGGCGCCAGGGTCGGCGTAGCGGTCCTGGGAGCTGCGGTCCTCGAGCACCAGCGGCTCCCCGTCGCTGCCCAGCTCGTGCAGCAGGGTCCGGGTCCAGCGGCGGTCTCGGTCGTACTCGCTGGTGATCAGGCGCCCGGGGTCCTCGAGGAACATGAGCCCGCGGGCGCGGTGCTCCACGCGCACCACCTCCTCCGCCGCGAGGGCGCCGTCCGCCTCCCGGGCGAAGGGCGCGCTGATCGCCATCCAGCGGTCCCGGTGCGCCACCTCGGCCTTGGGGTCGCCGCCGTCGAGGGCCTCGGCCCAGAACAGCGTCGCCGGGCGGCTGGCCGCCCACTGGAAGCTCCGGGGCCCGGTGCGCACGCCGCCGATGGGGATGCCCTCGCCCAGGGGGACGTCGAAGGCGATGGCGGGCGCGTCGAGCTT
>JASFWR010000238.1:0-6003 GCA_050049155.1 Planctomycetota bacterium
GGGTCCGTCTCGCCGACCTCGGCGCCGCCGCCGTGATGCCGGCGGGCTCGCCGATCGGCTCGGGGCAGGGGGTACTGAACCCCAACGCGATCCGGATCTTGATGGAGCTCGTGGACGTCCCGGTGATTGTCGACGCCGGGGTGGGCACCGCCTCGGACGTGGCGCTCTGCATGGAGCTCGGCGCCGAGGGGGTGCTGCTGAACACCGCCATCGCGGGGGCCCGTGAGCCGCTCCGCATGGCGGCGGCCATGCGGGACGCCTGCACCGCCGGGCGCAACGCCCACCTGGCCGGGCGGATCCCGCGGCGGCTCTACGCCAACGCATCCTCGCCCGAGGAGGGGCTCATCGAGGAGGCCGGCCCCGGCGCCTGAGGATGGAGCCCACGCTCCTCACCCTCCTCGCGAGCCTGCCCGAGTCGGCGGCGGAGACCGCCGAGCTGACGACGGCGCAGGCCCTCGTCGCGGCCGCGGTGCTCTCCCTGGTCGCGGCCGCCATGGTGCCGCTGTACCGGAAGGCGAGCCGCGCCCTGCTCGGCCCGACCCCCTCCGGCGAGGCGGCGTACGGCCCGGTCGACCTCCTGCCGGTGTTCCTGGCGTTCGTCCTGGGGCAGGGGATCGTCGTCGAGGTCTACCGGCGGGCCGCCGGCCTCGAGGAGATCGACTTCGACGCGCTCGAGGTGCTCCCGGCCCTCGGCCTGAGCGCCGCCGGCCAGGGGCTCACGGCGGCCGTCATCCTGCTCCTGGCGCTCCGGCGCTCCGGCGGGCCGGCGACGCTCGGCGTGCGCCGCCTGACCCCGGGCTCCCGGGGCCCCTTCGCGGCCTCGTGCTACCTCCTCTCGTTCCCGGCGCTGATGGCCATGGGGGCCCTCACCGCCGGCCTCTACTCGGCCGCCGGCGCCGACCCGCCGGTGCAGGACACGGCGGTCCTCGTGGAGGGCGGCCTCGACGAGCACCCGGTGTGGATCTGGCTGCTGGTGGCGGGCGTGATCCCGCTGCTGGAGGAGATCATCTTCCGGGGCTTCCTGCTGGAGCTCCTGGTCTCGCGGCTGGGCGTGGTGGCCGGCGTGGTCCTCAGCTCGGCCCTCTTCGCCTTCCTGCACGGCTGGGCGGTCTTCCTCCCGATCTTCGGCCTCGCGGTCGTGCTCGCCGGCGTGAAGCTGAGGACCCGCAGCCTCGGGGCGGCGTGGTTCATCCACGCGGTGCACAACGGCCTCACGACCCTGCTGCTCACCCAGGGCGGCTTCCCCACCTGACTCCCATGACCGACTTCCCGCGAGCGGGCCTGTTCCGCAGGCTCGAGGGCGGCGCCGCCGCCGCGAACAACGCCACGCTCACCGGCTCCGTGGAGCTCGGCGCGGACGCCAGCGTGTGGTTCGGCTGCGTCCTCCGCGGGGACGACGCGCCGATCCGGATCGGCGCGCGCACCAACGTCCAGGACCTGACCATGATCCACGCGGACATCGACGTCCCGAACGAGATCGGGGAGGACGTGACCATCGGGCACCGCTGCGTGCTCCACGGGGCCCGGGTGGGGGACCGCTGCCTGATCGGGATGGGGGCCATCCTCCTGGGCGGGTGCGAGATCGGCGAGGAGTCGATCATCGGCGCGGGCGCGGTCGTGAAGGAGGGCATGGTCGTCCCGCCCCGGTCCCTGGTGGTCGGGGTGCCGGCGAAGATCGTCCGCGAGGTGGACGACCGCGCGGTGGATGCCATCCGGCGCAGCGCGGCGGGCTACGTGGCCAAGTTCGACCAGTACCTGGGCTGAGGCGCGGTGATGGGGGAGCGTGAGGAGGCGGCGCCGGGGACCCACGGCGAGCGGATCGAGGCCCTGGACCGGGCCCTCGCGTCCCTCGGCCGGGTGGCGGTGGCCTTCTCGGGCGGCGTCGACTCCACCGTGCTGCTGCACGCCGCCCGCCGGGTCCTCGGCCGTGAGAACGGGGTGGCGGTGATCGCCGACTCACCGTCGCTCCCGAGGGCCGAGCTGGAGGACGCCCGCCGGATCGCGGCCGCCCTCGACGCCCGGCTCGTGGAGGTGCGGACGGGGGAGGGGGACGACCCCCGCTACCGGGTGAACGCGGGGGACCGCTGCTACTTCTGCAAGGCGGCGCTCTTCGACGCCATGACCGCCTTCGCCCGAGAGGAGGGCTTCGGGGTCCTCGCCTTCGGCGAGATCGTCGACGACTGGAGCGACGACCGGCCCGGGGCCCGCGCCGCCCGGGAGTTCGGCGTGGTCGCGCCGCTGAGCGCGGCTGGTCTCGGGAAGGCCGACGTGCGGCGCTACGCCGAGGAGCACGGCCTCGAGGTCGCCCACAAGCCGGCCTCCGCCTGCCTCGCGTCGCGGATCCCCGTGGGGACGGAGGTGACGCCCGAGCGGCTGGCCACCGTGGAGCGCGCGGAGGTGGCCCTGCGGGCCCTGGGGATCCGGGTGCTCAGGGTGCGTCATCACGGGACACACGCCCGGGTGGAGGTGGGGGCCGACGAGCTCTCGGGCTGCGAGGCGCGCCGGCCGGAGCTCGCGCGGCGGCTCGCGGAGTGCGGGTTCCAGACCATGGAGCTGGCGCGCTATGGCCGCCCGGGGGGCCCCCCGGGAGGCACTCCGGGGGCTGCCGCGGGGTGAGACGGGGGCGAATCGAACGCCGATCTCGGAATTCCATTTGACAATGCGACTTCCTAGGGTAATCTCTCCCGCCTCGCGGCGCGGATCGAGTTGGCGCTCGCCGCCGTGCCGGACCGGGGCCTCATTTTGAAACGTCCGGAGCCTCCCCCCAGGGGCGTCGGACGGGCACCGGAGCAGCCCGAAGGGGGGCTGTGCCCAGATGAACACGACCGCACTCTCCACCTCGGGCAGGTGGAACCCACCGCACGACGCGCTGCCGCGCGACGGGGCGCGCCTCCAACGGCGCCGCTCCGGCTTCACGATGATCGAGCTCCTCGTCGCGATCACCGTGCTCCTCGTCTCCCTCGCCGCCGCCTTTGGCAGCCAGGTCGCGAGCTTCGGAGTCATCGGCTCGAGCCGTGACTCCACCCTCGCCATGGCGGAGCTCGAGCGCTGCATGGAGGAGGTCCTCACCAAGTCCAGCGACAACATCCCCGTGGACTACCCCGAGGGCGACCCGATCCCCGGCTACGACGACGTCCGCCTGAAGCAGCAGGCGATCGCCCCGCGCTACCCGGACTACTCCGGCAGCGGCGCGATCCCCGACCCGCTCGACGTGGTCCTCGAGGCCACCTGGCTCGACGACCGCGGCCGCCTTCAACGCCTGACCCTGACCACCACGGTCGCGAGGTGACCCGATGGCCCGACTCACCTCGAACACCCTCCGCCCCCGGGCGGCGAGGCGGCTGCGCGCCGGCTTCACCCTGCTGGAGATGATCCTCGGGGCGACGGTGCTGGCGCTGCTGGCCAAGACCCTCGTCAGCGCGACCGCCAGCGTCAGCCAGCTCACCGAGAGCGGCAACGTCGAGTCGCGGGTCCAGCGCGACAGCGACCGCGCCCTGCGCCGGATCATGGAGGACCTCCGGATGTCCGGCTTCCACACGGTGAACAGCCGCGACTATCCGCACGTGTTCACGGGCGGCACGGCGGGCGCGGACTTCGCCGAGTACTCCCACGCCCCTGCGCCCCAGGCCGCGACGGAAGGGGAGGCGGACTACGGCCCCATGCACTCGATCGTCCTGTGCGTGCCCAGCGACCTCGACGGGAACGGGCGCCCGGAGCTCGACGTGGACGGCGACGGGACCCCCGAGCTGGACGGCAACGGGGACGGCTTCGTCTCCGACGACACGGAGGACGTCCAGGGCATCTGGGACGCCCAGGCCAACACGATCAGCGCGACGTCGCGGCTGGTCTGGTCCCACGAGGACGTCGCCTACGTGGTCCTGGAGTCCGTCGCCGGTGAGAACGAGCTCGTGCGGCTCGTGGACAACGGGGACGGCGGCCGCGAGGTCCTGGCGCGCTCCGTCGAGCGCCTCACCTTCGAGACCGTTCAGCCCGGCAGCGCCAGCGTCTCGGCCGGGACCGTGCGCGTCCGCATCGACTTCCGGGCCGTCACCGAGTCCGGGTTCACCCACAAGAGCACCTCGGAGGCGCTCGTCAGGCTGAAGAACAACAACGGCTGAGCGGCCGCGGCGGCCGCCCGAGGGCGGACGGCTGCCGGGGACCTCAGCGGAAGGAGGAGCGATCCAATGCAGATGATTCGAACGAGAGCCGGCGCCGAGCGCCGGCGCGGAGTGGCGCTGATCTACGCCGTCTTCGGCAGCTTCGTCGTGGCGAGCATGGTCTCGGTCATGTTCACCATGGCCGGGGTCAGCGACCGCCAGGCCACCGTCAACAACGGCCGCATCAAGGCGCGCTACCTCGCCGAGGGAGCGCTGCGCATCGTGGCCAAGGACCTCCAGTCCTCGCTCGCGAACTGGAACTCCCCGGAGCTGACCGGGACCAAGACCGTGGGGGGCGAGGAGGTGCAGTTCACCGTCACGCCGCTCGGCGACCAGGTCACCGTCACCAGCTCGTCGGGCATCTCGAACCTGGTGCAGCCCTACGAGCTGGAGACCCGCGCCAGGGTCGATGGCGTACGCACCCGGGCGCACCGCATCGTCAACGCGACGTGGACGCCGCTCTTCCAGTTCGCCGTCTTCTACAACAACGACCTGGAGATCCACGCGGGCCCGAACATGACCCTCCGGGGCCGCGTGCACTCGAACCGCGACATGTACCTGGGCGGGGGCAGCACGATCACGCTGGACACCAACTACGTCCACGCCGTCGGCGGCATCTACCGGTACTCGAAGCGCAACGGGTCGGCGGCGAGCGGCAACGTGGACATCCGCCGCTGGGTGGCCAACCCCTTCGACGGCTCCGAGCCCTCGGAGTTCGAGCGCATGCTCAGCCGCTCACAGCTGGGCGTGTCGAGCGTCTCCGGCTACGACAGCAACTTCCGCGAGGGGGTCGACCTGAACGGGGACGGGCTTTTCGACGGCCCGGGCGAGTACCTGCCCTTCGAGTTCGGCTCCACCGAGCTTTGGAGCCAGCCGGAGGGCTACGGCGGCGGCGCGGGCCAGACGGTCATGACCGGGCAGCACGGGGTCGAGGAGGCCGTCACGCCCCCGATCGGCTCGATCCAGATGTACGAGTCGGTGGAGGGCGGGTCCTACGAGCTCGACGAGATCTCCGGTGAGTACACCTACGTCGGCCCCGGCCTCGGCGACCACGATCGCGGCTACTACTACGACAACGCCGGCCTCTCCATCGTGGCCCACAGCGGCGGCGGGTTCACGGTCTACGACGCGGACGGGAGGGACGTGACCCTCGAGGTCGGCTCGGCCGTGACCCTCGGCTCCGTCCCCGACATGCGACAGTCCAACAGCTCGTCCACCCAGGTCGCGACCATCGAGGTGGACATGGAGCTACTCGCGGCGACCGACTACTTCCCGGAGAACGGGCTGCTCTACGCGGCGCACGAGTCCCTCGGGACCGGCACAGACGCCAGCGGGCTGATGCTCACCAACGGGGCGGAGCTCGCCTCCTCCCTCACCGTGGTGTCCCCCTCGTCGGTGTACGTCCACGGGGACTACAACGTCGTGAACAAGCAGGGGGCGTCCGTCATCGGCGACGCCGTCAACCTGCTGTCCAACAGCTGGGACGGGACGAAGTCCCCCGGCACGCTCCCCGGGGCGTCGGAGACCACCTACAACTTCGCCATGGTCACCGGGGCGTACGAGACCGAGGGCGGTCGCTACAGCGGCGGGCTGGAGAACCTCCCCCGCTTCCACGAGAACTGGAGCGGGGTGCCCTGCAACATCTCCGGGTCCTTCGTGAACCTGTACGACAGCCAGCACGCCACCGGCGACTGGCGCTACGGGAGCGACCGCTACCGCGCGCCGATCCGCGCGTGGCAGTACGACGACGACTTCAACGACCTGTCGTCCCTGCCGCCCTTCACGCCCATGGCCGTGGAGGCCGTGGACATCGTGGCCTGGTGATCGGCCAGGTCCCCGCGGCGAG
>JASFWR010000239.1:0-5949 GCA_050049155.1 Planctomycetota bacterium
CGATGATGCAGGACGGCAAGGCCCTCCAGTCGGGCACGAGCCACGACCTCGGGCAGAACTTCGGCAAGGCCTTCGACGTCACGTTCCAGAACGACGCCGGGGAGCGCGAGTACGTGTGGCAGACCTCATGGGGCCTCTCGACCCGCATGGTGGGCGCCCTGATCATGACCCACTCCGACGACGACGGCCTCGTCCTGCCGCCGCGGCTCGCCCCGATCCACGTCGTCATCGTCCCCATCTACCGCAAGGACGAGGAGCGCGCCGCGGTCCTCGAGGCGGCGGACCGGATCGCCGCGGACCTGCGGGACGACGGCCTCAACGTGGAGGTCGACAAGCGCGACGGCATGAAGCCCGGCGCGAAGTACTACGAGTGGGAGCGCAAGGGCGTACCGATGCGCCTCGAGATCGGACCGCGCGACCTCGAGCAGCAGGCCGTCATGAGCAAGATGCGCATCGCCGAGCTCGACGAGCGCGGCCGCCCCGTGAAGGAGGTCCTCCCCTGGGACGGCCTCGGCGTGGAGATCGGCAAGCGGCTCGACCGCTTCCAGGAGGAGCTCTACGAGCGCGCGCTCCAGCGCCGCGAGGAGAACACGCACCTCGTGGACAGCTGGGACGACTTCGTGGCGGCCTTCGAGGACGGCAAGAGCTCCTTCGTCTACGCCCACTGGGACGGCACCACCGAGACCGAGCTCGCCATCAAGGAGGCCACCAAGGCCACCATCCGGTGCATCCCCCTCGAGGGGGAGGGCCCGCCCGCCGAGCCCGGGAAGTGCATCAAGACCGGGGAGCCCAGCGCGCAGCGCGTCCTCTTCGCGAAGAACTACTGATCCACCGACCTCCGGTCGCCCCCGGCGCCCCTCCTACCTCCCGGCTCCCTCCCGGCTCCCTCGGCCCCCTCGGCCACGTGCGAGGGGCCGGGGCGCTCGCCCGCCGCGCCCCCCGCGCCGCGGGCGGACCCGGACGCGGCCCGGGAGTAGACTGCTCCGCCCCTTCCCCTCCCTCCTCCCCGTGCTCGCCCTCTACATCGTCGCGGCCGCGCTCGTCGCGGGCTCCCTGCTGGAGGCCCTCGCTCGCCGCAGGGACCGCAAGCGCTGGCCCCGCCCCGGCCGGCTCGTGGACGTCGGCGGGCACGGGCTCCACGCCCGGGTCTTCGGCGAGGGGGAGCGGGTCGTCGTCTTCGAGGCGGACGAGGGGATGTGGTCGACGCACTGGGGCCGCCTCCCCGAGGAGCTCGGCAAGGTGGCCACCGCGGTGGTCTACGACCGCGCCGGCCTCGGGTGGAGCGAGCCCGGCCCGCCGCCGCGCGACGTGGAGACCCTGGCCCGGGAGCTGCACCACCTCCTGCAGCAGGTGGTCCCCGGCCGCCCCGTGATCCTCGTGGCCCACGGGGCGGGCGCGGGCGTCGCGCGGACCTACGCACACCGCTATCCCTTCGAGACCTCGGCGCTGGTCCTCGTGGACCCCATGCACGAGGACTTCGCCGACCTGCTGCGCCGGGAGCAGGTCGCCGCCGTGGCGCCGTCGCGGTCGATGATGCGGCTCACGGGACTGCTGGCGCGCTTCGGCCTGCTCCGGCTCATGAGCGCCCGCCAGTCGCCGAACGAGCACCTGCCCCTGCCCGCGCCCCTGCGCGCGACCCTGGACGCCCAGGAGCTGGACCCCGCCGTCCGCCGGGCCGCCGCGAGCGAGATGGAGTGCGAGGAGGACAACCACCGCTACCTCGCGCGCCTCCAGAGCGCGCCGGAGCTGCCGGTGCGGACCCTCGTGGCCACGGCGCCGCTCTCGGCGGACGACGCGCCGGACGACTACCCGGTGGACGACTACAACCGCCTCTGGACGGAACACAGCGCCGCCTTCCTCGACCTCTCGAAGCGGGCCCAGCGCGTCCTCGTGGAAGGATCCGGGCATCTGCTCCAACTCGAGCGACCCGACGTCGTTCTGGAGAGCGTCCTGGAGACCTTCGGCGAGGTCGAGGCGCTCGAGGCGCAGCGGGCCGCCGAGGACGCCTGACGGGACCCGAGGGACGCCTCCCGCGCGACCCCGGGGCCCGGCGGGGTCCGCGCCGGGCGGGCTCCGCGGCAGTTCGCCCCCCCGGCGCCCGGCCGCCGCCCGCGGGCCGTACCATTCCCAGCCGCGCGCGGCCCGCCCCCACCAGCCCGGCCCCACCAGCCCGGCCCCACCGACCCGGCCCCACCGGCCCGGCCCACGGCGCCCCCGCCAAGCTCCGACCCTCACCCCGCTCAGCCCCATGACGCGCCCTCGCCCCCTCCCCAGCCTCGCCCGGCGGGCCACCGCGCTGGCGCTCACGGCCGCCGCGTGGAGCGGCGTCGCCGCCGCCCAGGACCCGGCCGCCGCCGACGTCGGGCCGCCGCCGACGATCGCGGACACCTCCGCCATGGACCCCGGCCTCGTCCGACTCCTGGAGGAGCTCGTGCAGGAGGCGACCGCCGACCCGTCGAGCGCCGCCGCGCGGGCCGAGCTCGGGCTCGCCTACGAGGGGAACACCATCTGGTCCCTGGCGGAGGAGTGCTACGACCAGGCCCTCCAGCTCGGCGACGGCGACGCGCAGTGGCTCTTCCGGCGCGGCGTCTGCCGGTTCGCCTCCGGCGACCTCGACGCGGCCATCGCCGACCTCCGCGCCACCGCCGAGGTCTACAAGAACACGCCGGTGGTGCAGGCGCGGCTCGGGGACGCCCTGCGGATCGCCGGCGAGCTCGAGGCCGCCGAGCAGGCCTGGCGCCGCGCCATCGAGGCGGAGGAGCGCCAGCCCCAGGTCGTGCGCTACGCACCGAGCCGCGTCGGCCTCGCCCAGGCCCTCCTGGACCTCGAGCGCGCGGAGGAGGCCGCGGGCCTCTGCCGTGAGGCCCTGGAGCTGGCGCCGGGGTACCGCCACGCTCACTACACCCTCGGCCTGGCGCTGCTGGAGCTGGGCGAGGACGACGAGGGCGAGCTGGAGCTGATCGCCGGCGAGAACGCCTTCCCCGAGTTCCCCCCCGGCCCCCACTCCAGCCGCCTCCGCGCCTACGGCCGCGGCTTCGGCCGCCGGATGATGGTCATCGAGAACCTCGTCCAGGCCGGGAGCTACGCCGAGGCCAACCGGCGGCTCCAGGAGATCATGGAGACCCGCGGGGACGAGTACCTCGTCCTCAACCTCGCCGCGCGGGTGGCCCAGCGGGGCGGGGACGTCGCGCGGGCCCGGGAGCTGCTCGCCCGCAGCCTCGAGGCCTCCCCGGACGAGCCCTCGACCCTGGTCCAGTCGTGCCTGCTCGACCTCCAGGAGGTCGGCCAGATCGGCGCCCAGCTCGGGTCCATGGAGCAGATGGCGGCCGCCGGGGCGCCGACGGACCCGGCCCGCGTCGCGGCGCTCCGGGCCCGCGGGGCCGAGCTCTGCGCCGCCGCGCTGGCCAGCGCCACCGGCGCCGCCACCGCCGCCCCGACGGTCGGCACGCACCACTACTGGATCGGCGTCTGCCACCAGAACGCCGCCTCCTTCGCCGCCGACCAGAACGCCCGGGGCCAGTCCTTCCAGGCGGCCCTCGGCTCGTTCCAGACGGCGCAGCGCCTCGGCTGCACCGAGCCCGGCTTCAACCAGCAGCTCGCGAACCTCTACGCCCAGATGGGCCGCGCCCGGGAGATGCTGCGCTACGCGCTCAGGCACCTGGAGTCGGTCCCCCGCGACCCGTCCGCGCTGTCCCTCGTGATCCAGGCCCTGATCTCCAACGAGCGGGCGGGCGAGATCCTGCCCTACGTCGATCGGCTCCGGTCGGTCGCCGCCGGGCAGCTCCCCACCCTGCAGTTCTGCGTCCAGGCCTACCTGACGGTGGACGCCTTCGACGCGGCGGAGGCGGCCCTGGCCGACTTCGAGGCCGCCGGGCCGGGCAACCCCCAGGTCGCCCAGTTCGTCACGGCCGTCCAGGAGCACATCGCGCGCAAGCGCGCGGAGAGCCCCGCCCCCCAGGGCCCCACCGGCGGCGGCCAGCGCCCCTGACCGCCGCCCCCGCCGCCGAAGCCCGACCGCGCACGAGCCCCGCCGCCCCCGAGCCAAGATGATCCTCTCCGCCCCGCTCCTCGCCCTCACCGTCGCCGCGCCCGTCCAGGACGCGCCCCCCGCCCCCTGGTTCCGTGAGGTCGGCGTCGAGGCAGGCGTGGACTTCACCCACCTCGCGGACCGGACCGACCGGCACCGCTTCCCGGAGATCATGGGCGGCGGCGTCGCCATGCTCGACCACGACGGCGACGGGGACCTGGACCTCTACCTCGTGCAGGGCGGCGTCCTCGGCGAGGCGCCCCTCGGCGTCGAGCGCCCCGGCAACCGCCTCTTCCGGAACGACACCGAGCCCGGCGGCCCCCTGCGCTTCACGGACGTGACCGAGGTCGCCGGCGTCGGCGACACCTCCTACGGGATGGGCGCCGCGTGCGGGGACTTCGACCGCGACGGGGACGTCGACCTCTTCGTGACGAACGTCGGGCCGAACGTCATGTACGTGAACAACGGCGACGGGACGTTCACCGACCGGACGGCGAAGCTCAAGGTGGGCGACCCGCGCTGGGCCACCAGCGCGGCCATGTTCGACGGGAACGGCGACGGCCGCCTCGACCTCTACGTGGTGAACAACCTCGGCTGGTCGGACGCCATCGAGATCGAGTGCTTCAACTACTACGGCGAGCCCGACTACTGCAGCCCGAACAACTACAACGCCCCGTCGGCGGACGTCTTCTACACCTACGGCCGCCTGGGGTTCACCGATGCCACGCTCCGCACGGGGATCGACGCGGCGTTCGGCAACGGCCTCGGCCTGGCGGTCGGGGACGCCGACCTCGACGGTGACCTCGACGTCTACGTGGCCAACGACGCCACCACCAACCTGCTCTGGGTCAACGACGGCAAGGCGATCTTCGAGGACCGCGGGATCCGCGCGGGCTGCGGCCTGAACGGGAACGGCACCCCCGAGGCGGGCATGGGCGTCCAGTTCGTCGACCTGGACCAGGACGGGGACCTGGACCTGTACATGACCCACCTGCGGCGGGAGACGAACACCTTCTACCGCAACCGGAACGGCAAGTTCACCGACATGAGCAACGTCACCGGGACGGCCGGGGTCAGCATGAAGTTCACGGGCTTCGGCATGGGCTTCCAGGACTTCGACCTCGACGGCACCCTCGACCTCTACGTGGCGAACGGCGCGGTGCAGGCCTGGAAGGAGGGCGAGCGCTTCGACCCGAACGACGCCTACGCGGAGCCCAACCACCTGTTCCGCGGGGCCCGCAAGGGCAAGCGGGTCACCTTCAAGCTCACCCAGCCCGCGGGGGCGACCGCGGAGCCGCTGCTGGGGACGAGCCGCGGCGCGGCCTTCGGTGACCTCGAGGGCGACGGCGACATCGACATCGTGGTCGTCGACCTCGACGCGCAGGTGAAGGTCCTGGAGAACGTGGCCCCCCGGCCCGAGGGCGCGGCCGGCTGGGTCGGCTTTTCCGTGGTCGAGGGCTCGAAGCAGGCCACCGTCCACGGCGCCACGGTCTCGATCGCGGGGAGCGCCGAGGGCCGCCGGCAATACCGCCAGGCCAACCCGGCATACAGCTACCTCTCGAGCAACGACCCGCGGGTCCACTTCGGGCTCGGCGGCACGGGCGCGGCGCAGGACGTCCAGGTCCGCTGGCCCGACGGCACCGTCGAGCGCTTCGGCGACCGCCCGGCCGGCGCCTACCACGTCCTGCAGAAGGGCAAGGGCGAGAAGCAGTGACCCGCGCCGCGCCCGGCGACGGCGCGACCCAAGCCATGGCCTCCCCCACCCCTCAGCCCGCCCCCGGCGCGGCCCCCACCCCCGTGGCCGTCGTCCTCTTCCGCGAGGCGCCGGCCCTCGAGCGGCTCTTCGAGGTGTTCCGCCGGCTCCCGTTCACGAGCGACGTCGTCCTCCAGCAGACCCACGTGCGCCTGGACACGCCCGCCGG
>JASFWR010000025.1:0-17837 GCA_050049155.1 Planctomycetota bacterium
CTCCGTGGCGTGGAAGGCCTGGAGCTGGGCGAGGTCGGCCTCCCCCAGCTCGGGCCCGAGGCGGAGGAGGTCGTCGTGGGGAAGCCCGGAGCGGACCGGCCCCGCGTAGTCGGCGTCGGGCTGGAAATCCCCGCCGCGATAGTGGTGATGGGGCGCCCGCGGGTCCGCGAGGCTGACCACCAGCAGCGCCGGGCCGGGCTGCTCGTCGAACCAGTCGAGGGCGGTCTCGACCACCTGGGCCGCCTGGGCGCCGGCGGGGTCGTCGATCCCGGCCGGCAGCAGCACCTCGTCGAAGCCCGCCGGGGGCGTCGCGCCCCGGCCGGGCCCCTCGGCCGCGCCGAGGGAGTGGCGGGCGTGGCCGGGTACGAGGGCCGAGCGGTAGCCGAGGTGGCCGAGCTCGTCGGCGAGGCCGGGGGTCCACCCGTCCTCCCCGGCCAGCGGGGGTCGATGGCGTCCGAACAGCAGCGCCTCGAGGGTCTCCCCCGCCCAGGGGGAGGGCGCGTACGCGTCCCGGTAGGCCACCGCGTCGGACCGGAGCTCCGCCAGGAAGGGCGTGTCCCTGGCGCTCACGTCCTCCGGCGCGAGCCCGTCCACCGCCAGGACGACGACGTCGGGCCGGGGCGCGGTGGCGCCGCTCGCGGCCCGGGTGTGGGCCCCCCCCGTGCGGACGGCCATCGCCACCGTCCCCAGGATCAGGAGCGTGGCGGCGCCGATCGGCGCCGTCCGGATCGATCCCCGGACGGAGCCGGGTTCGGGGGTCGCCGGCGCCCCCGCGCCGGCCGCCCCCTGCGGATTCCCCTCGTGCATGCTGCGGAGCGTAGCGACTGGGCGTCGCCGATCGAAGCGTCCCTTTCACCTACCCCACGAGGGCGACCGACCCCACGAGGGGGCGCTCCGCGCTCTCGCGGCTCGAGCGCCGGGGAGCCGCCATGCCGGGTGGGGCGCCGCCCCTCGCCGGCCCCCTCCAGAGCAGGCCGACCGTCGATCGAGCGGGCGTCAGGCGCCGCCGGCGCGGGCCTTCAGGACGACCTCGAGCTCGACCTGCTCACCGCTGGCGCGCGTCACGCCCACCTTGACCTTGTCGCCGGGCTTGGCGGCCTTGAGCTTCTCGGCGAAGCCGGCGAGGTCGACCTCGCTTCCGTTCCATGTCCGGATCCGGTCGTTCTTCATCAGGCCGGCCGACGCCGCGGGCGAGCCCGGCGTGATGCCCTCGATCACGATCCCCTCCTCCGTGTAGGAGGGTCGGACGCCGAACTGGACCCGGGCCGCCGCCGGACCGCCGCCGCTGGCCCCCTGCGCCTCGCCGCCCGCCGCGCCCCGACGGGCGCGCCGGCGGGTGCTCTGCTCCACGAAGGGGAACGCCTCGGGCCGCTGCGCCGCCGCGAGGGCGATCTCGTAGAAGAGGTTGGCCGCGTGCACCGCGTCCACCCGGTTGATGAGGCTCGAGACGTCCCGCGGCGTGTGGTAGTCCGCGTGGAAGTCGGCGATGATCGCGAAGAGCACCGGCATCCCCTTGCGCATGAACGACGTGTGGTCGCTCGCCCCGCTCATCCGCTCGGGCTGGACGATCTCGAGGGCCGAGGCGTCGAGGATGGGGTCCAGGAACTCCTGCAGGCCCGCGCCGGTCCCGGCACCGGAGAGCGACAGCCGCCGGTCCTTGATGCGCCCGATCATGTCGAAGTTCATCATCAGGACGTGCTTCTCGATCGGCGCGATCGGGTGGTTCGCGTAGTAGTTCGACCCGTTGAGCCCGGACTCCTCTGCGCTGAAGCCCATGAAGAGCACCGACCGCAGGTTGGCGGCGTCCGTGGCGGAGGCGTAGGAGCGCGCCATCTTGTCGGCGATGAGGATGATGCCGGCGCTGCCGGAGGCGTTGTCGTCGGCCCCGGGGTGCAGCTGCCGCCCGGCGTTACGACGATCGCGGGAGCCGAAGGAGCCCTGGCCCAGGTGATCGAGGTGCGCCCCGACCACGATGTACTCGTCCGCCAGGTCGCCCCTGCCAGGCAGCAGGCCGATCACGTTCTCCGCCACCACCGCGCGTCGCTCGAGGCCGGCCACGAGGGACAGATCGCCCTCGAACTCGACCACCGCCCCGCCGGCGTTGGCCGCGTCACGCAGCTCCTCGAGGGAGCGCTCGCCGCCGGTCCCCGCAGCGACGAGCCGCTCGCCCGCCTCGACGGAGACGTGCAGCACGGGGAACTCGGCGATGCCGCGGCCGCCGCCCCCGGCCTCCAGCAGGGTCCCGACCCGGGCGTCGTTCGCGCCGGGGGTGTTCACGATGACCGCGGCGAGCGCGCCGCGCTCGGCCACGGCCTGCAGCTTCCCGTTGAACCCCGCGCGGCGCGACCAGCTCCCGGCGCGCCGGTTCCAGAGGCTGTTCCCCTCCTCGTCCATGGGCTCGAAGCGGAGGAGCACCGCCACCTTGCCGGTGAGGTCCGTCTCCTCGGTGAAGCTCGAGAAGCGATCCCGCCCCTCCTCGATCCCGTACCCCACGAAGACCGCCGGCGCCGCGACCTCGCCGCCGACGCCAAGCCCGGTCACCGTGAAGTCCCCGTCGGTCCCGTGGGCGAAGGTCTCGTCGCCGATGGCGAGGGACGCCGCGGTGATTTCATTGGTGGAGCCGAGGTTGAAGGGCTGCCGGAAGGAGGCCCCGCCGCCGTCCACCGGGATCGCCGGGACGAGCCCGGACCCGCGGAACTGGAACTCCATGTACTCCTTCGCCAGCTCCATCCCCCGGGTGCCGGGGAGGCGCCCCTCCATCCAGGGGCTGGCGAGGATCGTGAGGTGATCGTTGAAGACGCGGACCTCCTCACCGACGGCCGCGAGGGCGTCGGCGATGAGCGCCCTGGGCGCCTCGCCGTCGGCGACCGCCACCATCTCCTCGAGGACTTCCTCCTCGACGACCTCCTCCTGGGCGCGGGCCGGGCCGGCGGCCGCGACGAGGGTGACGAGGAGCAGCGCGCCTCCGGGGGTCGGGCGGAGCGAGCGGGCGCAGGCGGCGGGGAAGGTCATGCGATGGGAGCGCCGGGAGGAGGCGAGCGCCGGGAGGCGTCGTTCCGGGAGGGAAAGGTCGCGCGGGCCTCGAAGGGCCTGCGTCGCGGGCTATCGTAAGCGAAGGCCCCCGAGGGGGCCGGTCCGCGGGCCCCGTGGCCGTAAGTTCGCGGTTCGCACCGCCGCTGCAGGCCGCCAGGTGCGGCCATCTGTCCCTCCCCCTTCCATGCCCACCAAGCGCCCCTTCACCGCGGTCCTGAGCGGCCTCGCGGCCGCGCTCGTGGCGCTGATGACGAGCGCCCACGCGGCGGGCGGGGCCTCCGAGCGCGCCTTGGATCCCAAGGACGGGCCGGACGTGGACCTCAGGATCGCCGTCGAGGACGACGAGGTCCGCTTCCAGATCATCACCAACCTCGCCTTCATCGACGCGACCACCGACGCCTACCGGGAGGACCCCTCCACCCTGCACCCGTCGGAGGCGCCGGCCACCATGGACGCGCTGGTGGACCTCTTCCGCGCCGAGGTGGAGGTGAAGGTCGACGGGACGGAGGTGGCCCCCCTGCCGCCCGACGAGGAGCGGGACTTCGAGTACGACCAGGGGGACCCGAGCCTCGTCCCCCACTTCGTCGAGTTCGGCGCCCGGGCCGTGGCGCGCACGCGCCTGACCCTGCGCTACCCGTGCAAGTCGCCGCCGAAGCGGGTCTCCATCGTCTGGGGCGTCTACCCCGACAACCCGACCCTCGCCGACGAGGACGGGGTGGCGCCGCCCATCGAGCTGCTGTGCCGACTCGCGGCCGGCGGCGTGGACCGCATCGTCCGCTTCCAGCAGGAGGAGCCGCAGTTCATCTGGCACCGGGACGCGGAGGCGAACGGGGCGCGGATGGCCCCCGTGCCCGCGCTCCGCGAGCAGGACGCGCCGCCGTTCCCGGGCGTCGCGGCGGCGCTCCTCGCCGCGGCCGCGCTCGCGTTCCTCGCCGGCCCGCGGCGCGCGCGCCGGGTCGCCACGGGCCCGCTGCTCCTGCTGGCCACCGCGTTCCTCGCGGTGCAGCTCGCCGGCCGCGGGGTGGACCTGCCGGACGAGGCCGAGGCCGTCGCCGTCTTCGAGCCGCTGCACGCCAACATCTACCGCGCCTTCGACTACACCGACGAGAGCGACGTGTACGACGCCCTCGCCAGGAGCGTGGACGGGCCGCTGCTCGAGCGGCTGTACGACGAGGTCTACCGCAGCCTCGTGCTCCAGGAGGCGGGCGGCGCCGTGAGCCGCGTGTCCGAGGTCCGGCACCAGGACCTCGTGGTGGAGGAGATCGGCGTGGTCGGCGACCTCGACCTGCCGGGCTTCGTCGTCGACGCCCGCTGGCAGGTGGACGGCGCCGTCTACCACTGGGGGCACGCCCACACCCGCACCAACGAGTACCGCGCGCGCTACACCGTGCACGCCGCGGAGGCCGGCTGGCGGATCGCCGGGAGCGAGGTCCTGGAGCAGCGCCGGATCGACGCCGCGCCGCTCTCCGACCTCGACATGGCGGGCGCGGGGCGCTTCGGCGAGCGGGCGCCTGCGGAGGGCCGCGCTGGCGGTGGTCGTCCCCCGGAGGACCCGGCGCCCGAGGATTCAGCGCCCGGGAATTCAGCACCCGGGGAATCAGCGTCGAAGGAGGCGGCTCCCGATGGAAGGTGAGTCCCCCACGACGCCGCCGCCCACGAACCCGGGAGCCCCGAGCGATCCCGTGGGACGGCCCGGCGCCTCCCTGCGCGGCGTGGAGTTCTCGTACGCGCCGAGCCCGGGGACGCGGCCCTTCCGCCTGGAGGTCGACGACCTCGCCCTCGCGGCGGGCGAGGCCGCGGCCGTGATCGGCCCCAGCGGGTCCGGCAAGACCACCCTCGTCCACCTCTTCGCCGGCATCCTCGTGCCCGACCGCGGCGAGGTCACCGTCGGCGGTGTCCGCATGGACCGGCTCGGCGACCCCGAGCGCCGGCGGGAGCGCGCGCGCCAGGTCGGGCTCGTGTTCCAGGAGTTCGAGCTGCTCGACTACCTCGACGCCCTCGACAACATCCTCGTGCCCCTGCGCGTCCGGGGCGCGAGCCGGGACGAGCTGCGGGCGGGCCGCCTCCGGGCGGAGGAGCTCGCGGCCTCCGTGGGGATCGCGGACCTGCTCGGCCGGACGCCGTCGCGCCTCAGCCAGGGGGAACGCCAGCGCGTCGCGATCGCCCGCGCGCTGGTGACCGACCCCGCGCTGGTGCTGTGCGACGAGCCCACGGGCAACCTGGACCCCGAGGCCGCCGCCCGGGCCGTGGACCTCCTCATCGGCGAGGCCCGGGCCCGCGACGCGGCGCTGCTCATGGTCACCCACGACCACGGGCTCCTCGACCGCTTCGACCGGGTCGTCGACGTGACCGCCCTCGGCGGCGGCCCCGCGGAGGGCGCGGCGTCGTGAGCGGCATCCTCCACCTCGCCTGGCGGCACGCCGTCGCGCACCGCGGGCGCAGCGCGCTGCTCGTGGCGTGCGTGGCCCTCGCCCTCTGGGTCCCCTGGACGGCCGGCGCCCTCGCCAGCCAGTACGACGGGGAGCTGCGCTCGCGCGCCGCCCGGACGCCGCTGATCGTGGGCGCCCCCGGCAACCGCTACGACCTGACCCTGGCGGCCCTCTACTTCCGCCCGAGCCAGCTGGAGACGGTCCCCTACCGCCAGCTCGAGCGCCTGCAGGACCAGGGGCGCGCCACCTGCATCCCCCTGCACATGCGCTTCACGGCCCGCGGTCACCCCGTCGTCGCCACCAGCGTCGAGTACGTGGAGTTCCGGGGCCTGCGCCCGGCGGCGGGGCGCCACGCCCTGCGGCTGGGTGAGGTCTCCCTGGGCGCCGAGGTGGCCGGCGCCCTGGGCCTGGCGCCGGGGGACGCCCTGTTCTCGGACCCGACCGAGCTCTACGACATCAGCCGCCCGCCCGCCCTGAAGATGCGGGTGGCGGGCGTCTACGCCCCGACGGGGACCCCCGACGACGGGGCCGTGTTCTGCGACGTGCGGACGGCCTGGGTCCTGGAGGGCATCGCCCACGGGCACGCCCCGGCGGAGGAGATCGACGAGGAGCTGGTGCTCAGCCGCGCCGAGGAGTCGGTGGCCGTCAGCGGCGCGCTCATGGAGTACGCCGAGGTGACGCCCGAGAACGAGGCGTCCTTCCACTACCACGGCGACACCTCGCTGCTGCCCCTGACCGCGGTGCTGGCGATCCCCGGGAGCGTCAAGGACGGGACCCTCCTGCGGAGCTCCGTCAACGCGGCGGGCGAGCTCCAGGCGGTGACGCCCTCGGAGGTGATCGACGACCTCCTCGGGGTGGTGTTCCGCATCAAGGGCTTCTTCGACCTGGTGGGCGCGTTCCTGCTCGGCACCACGGCGCTGCTCGTGTCCCTGGTCTTCCTGCTCTCGTCCCGGCTGCGCGCCGCCGAGATGCGAACCCTCGACCGCATCGGCGCCCCCGGCCGCGTGGCCGCGGGGCTGATCGGGGTGGAGGTCGCGCTCGTCCTGCTGATCGCGGCGGCCCTCGCGGCGGGCGCGACCGCGCTCACCCTGCGCTGGCTCCCGGACCTCGTCTCCACCTTCTGACCCATGCGCGCGCCCCGCCCCCTCCTCGCCCTCGGCCTGCTCGCCCCCACGCTCTTTCTCCTCGCCTGCGGCGGAGCCCCGGAGGAGGACGCCGCCGCGGAGGAAGCCGCCGCGAGCGGCGCGGCCCGGCGCCCCGTGGTCGCCGTCGCGTCGGGGCCCGCGGCGCTGCTGGCGGAGGCGGCCGTCGGGCCGGACGGGGTGGAGCGCGTCGCCCCCCGCGGCGCGGACATGGCCAGCTGGCGGCCCGACGACGACGCCCTCGACGCCATGGTCTCGGCCCGGGCCGTCCTCGTGGTGGGCGACGGGTTCGAGCCGTGGCTCCAGCGCGCCGGGCTCCCGCCGAGCCGGACCGTGCGTCTGGACGCCGCCGTGCCGGAGGGCCGGTGGATCGAGGTGGGCACCTTCACCCACACCCACGGGGGCGGCGAGGCCCACACTCACGGAGGGGTCGTGGCGGAGGCCTGGACGGACCCCGCGATCCTGCGCGCCATGGCGGCGCGCAGCCGGGAGCGCCTGGGCGAGGGAGCCGCGCCCGACGCGGACCTCGAGCGGCGCATCGCCGCCTACGAGGCGGCGCTCGCCGACCTCTCGGAGGCGCTGGAGGGACGGGCGCTGATCGCCACCCACCACGGCCTGGAGTACCTTTGCCGCGCCGCCGGGATCGAGCTGGAGGTCACGGAGCTCGAGCTGGACGTGGCGGGCGCCCCGCCCAACGACGCCGCGGTCCGAGAGCTGGAGGCCCTGGCCAGCCGTGAGGGGGCCCACGCGGGGGTCCTGGTGTGGCCAGGGCGCCTCGACGAGGCGTTCGCCCGGAAGGCCCGGGGGGCCCTGGGGCTCCGGTCCGTAGACTTCGACCTGGGCGGCGCGCTCGACGAGCGCGACACCCTCGAGCGCCTGACCGAGAGCACCGCGCGCCTCCGCGCGTCCATCCCCGGCCCCCCCCGATGACCACCATCTTCGACCGCATCCTCGACGGCGAGCTCCCGTGCCACCGGGTCTTCGAGAACGAGCACGTCCTGGCGTTCCTCGACATCGGCCCCCTGTCCGCGGGGCACACCCTCGTGATCCCCAAGGAGCGCCGGGCGCAGCTCCACGAGCTCAGCGACGAGGCCGGGGCGGAGCTCGGCCGGGTCCTCCCGCGGATCGCGCGCGCCGTGATGTCCGCCACCGGCGCCACCGCCTACAACGTCCTCCAGAACAACGGCAGCGAGGCCCACCAGGCCGTCTTCCACGTGCACTTCCACATCATCCCACGCTTCCCCGACGGCGCCGGCCTCGGCATCGGTTGGACCCCCGGCGAGCTCTCCGAGGGCGAGGCCCTCGCGGCCGCAATCTCCAGCGCCCTCGAGGGTGAGGGGGCCGAGCGATGAGCGGCTCGATGCTGATCCACGGCGGGACGGTCGTGGGCCGCGAGGGAACCTCGAGGGCGGACGTGCTCATCCGGGACGGCCTCGTGGCCGAGGTCGGGCCCGACCTCACGGGGCACGCGAGCGCGGGGGGCGTGGAGCGCCTGGACGCCGCCGGGCGCCTCGTGTTCCCGGGGCTCACCGACCCGCAGGTGCACTTCCGCGAGCCGGGCATCACCCACAAGGAGGACCTGAACTCGGGCTCCCTGGCCGCGATCGCGGGGGGCGTCACCGCCTTCTACGAGATGCCCAACACGAAGCCGAACACGGACACCCCGGAGCGGCTCGAGGACAAGCTCGCCCGCGCCTCGGGGCGCTGCCATGCGGACTACGGCTTCTTCATCGGGGGCACCGCGGAGAACGCGGAGACGCTGGGTGAGTGGGAGAGCCTGCCCGGCTGCGCCGGGATCAAGGTGTTCATGGGCTCGTCCACCGGCTCGCTGCTGGTGGCGGACGACCCGACCCTCGAGCGGATCCTGCGCTCCGGCGAGCGCCGGGTCACCTTCCACAGCGAGGACGACTACCGGCTCAAGGACCGCTACGCCGCGGTGGAGCCGGGGACCCACGTGCGGGAGCACCCCCACATCCGCGACGTCGAGTGCGCCGTCCGCTCCACGCGCCGCCTCCTGGACCTGGCGGAGAAGACCGGCCGCAAGATCCACATCCTCCACGTGTCGAGCGCGGACGAGATCCACATGGTCCGTGAGCGCGACCTGGGCGACCTCGTCACCATCGAGCTCACCCCCAACCACCTCTTCCTCGCCGCCCCCGACTGCTACGAGGAGCACGGCACCTGGGCCCAGATGAACCCGCCCGTGCGGGACCGGGCGCACCAGGAGGTCCTCCGGGAGGCGGCCGCGGACGGGACGGCGGCCTGCATCGGCTCCGACCACGCGCCCCACACCGCGGAGGAGAAGGCCCAGCCCTTCCCGGTCTCGCCCTCGGGGATCGCCGGGGTGCAGACGACCCTCCCGCTGCTCATGACCGCGGTCCGGGACGGCTGGCTCCGACTGGAGGACATCGTCCGCCTCTGCGTGGACGGCCCCGCGCGGGTCTACGGGGACACGGGGCGCGGCCCTTTGTCGCCGGGGGCCCTGGGGAACGCGGTGCTGGTGGACCCGGAGGCCTCCGGGCGCCTCGACGGGCGGCCCTTCCACAGCCGGGCGGGGCGCACTCCCTTCGCCGACGTGGACCTCGCCGGGTGGCCCGTGGCGACCGTCCTCCGCGGCAACGTGGCCTACCAGGACGGCAGCGCGCGCGGGCCCGCCGCGGGGCGCATGGTCGGCTTCCCCGGCTAGGACGGATCCCGCCCTGAACTCGGCGTCAAAGAAGGGCGGCGGGGCGTCGCCCGAGGGGGGGGGCCGCGGATAGACTCCGTGCCAAATTTCGGGGGCTCCTCCGCTCCCGGTCTCGCCGCGCGAGGCCCAGGAGGTCCCCCGGAAGGACCGACACCCGTCCTCTTCCCAGCAGCCCTCGTGGCCACCGCGGCGCGGCCCAAGGCCCGCCCGGAGCCCACGATCTGATCCTCAATCCATGGCAACGATCAAAGCCAAGCGAGGCCTCGATCTACCGATCCACGGTGCGCCCCAGGACGCCACCGTCGTGGACCGCCTCGACGTGAACCGCGTCGCCCTGCTCCCCCAGGAGTACCTGGGAGCGAAGGTCCGCCTGCTCGTGCAGGAGGGCGACACCGTCCAGGTGGGCACGCCCGTGATGTGCGACCGGCGCGACGAGGAGGCCCTCTACACCTCCCCCGCCGCGGGCAAGGTCACCGCGATCCACCGCGGCAAGCGGCGCGCGGTCCTCTCGATCGTCATTGAGGCGACGGGCTACGACGACGCGGTCCCCTTCGAGCCCATGGACGTGGCGGCCGCGACCGGCGACGACGTGCGCGCCGCGCTGCTCGGCTCGGGCCTCTGGCCGTCGATCCGCCGCCGGCCCTTCGACCGGGTCGCCATCTCCACCGACCAGCCCGCGGGCATCGTCGTCCAGGCGTACGACTCGAGCCCCCTGGCCCCGGACCTCACCGAGGTGGTGGCCGGCCGCGACGCGGACCTCGAGGTCGGGCTCGCGGCGCTCCGCAAGCTCACGGACGGGGCCGTGCACGTGTGCGTCAAGGACGGCGTGCGCTGGGGCCGCTTCCTCCAGGACGGCGTGCAGGTGCACCAGTTCCGCGGTCCGCACCCCGCGGGCACGGCCGGCTTCTCCATCCACAGCCTGTGCCCCGCCGGCGCGAACCGCACGGTGTGGCACGTGGGCGTCCAGGACGTGGCCGACATCGGGCGCCTCCTGCGCGACGGCGTCCGCCCGACCCAGCGCGTCCTCAGCCTCGGCGGGCCCGCGGCCCGCGCCCCGAAGCTGGTGCGGACGCGCCCCGGCGCCGACCTGGAGCAGCTCTGCCTCGGGGAGGTCGACGCGGCCAAGCCCCGCTTCGTGAACGGCTCCGCCGTCTGGGGCACCGAGGCCAGCGTCGAGGGCCACACGGGCTTCGTCGGCCGCTGGAGCAGCCAGGTCACCATCCTCGAGGACGGCGTGACCCGGGACCTCCTGGGCTGGGCCCTGCCCGTGAGCGGCCGCTACACCCAGACGAACACGGTCTGGGACAAGTTCTTCCGCAAGTCCTTCCGCTACGACACGGACACGAACGGGAGCCTCCGGGCCATCGTCCCGATCGGCCAGTACGAGTCGGTGATGCCCATGGACGTGCTGGCCACCCAGCTGATCAAGGCGCTGGCGGCCAAGGACCTCGAGTCCGCCGAGAAACTCGGCGTGCTCGAGCTCGCCGAAGAGGACCTGGCCCTCTGCCAGGTCGTGGACCCCTCCAAGGTGCCGATCACCGATTGGCTCCGAGACATGCTTACCACCATCGAGAAGGAAGGCTGAGTTGAAGGTTCTCAGGGACACCCTCGACAAGCTCGAGCCGCTGTTCACCAAGGGCGGCAAGTTCGAGAAGCTCTACCCCGTGTACGAGGCGGCGGACACGTTCCTCTACACGCCCGGGCACCGGACCACCTCCGGACCCGCGGTCCGCGACGGGATCGACCTCAAGCGCATGATGATCATGGTCGTCATCGCGCTGATCCCCGCGACGCTGTTCGGGATGTGGAACGTGGGCTTCCAGCACCTGCGGGCGACCCAGGACTGGAACCTCGCCCCCACCGCGGCCCCGTTCTTCGAGTGCCTGCTCTACGGCGCGCTCAAGTTCGTCCCGGTGTACGCGGTGACGATCATCGCGGGCGGCACGGCGGAGGCGATCTTCTCGATCATCCGCAAGCACGAGATCAACGAGGGCTTCCTCGTGACGTCGCTGCTCTTCCCGCTCACCCTCCCGCCGGACATCCCCCTGTGGCAGGTGGCCATCGGGATCATCTTCGGGGTGGTCGTGGGCAAGGAGATCTTCGGCGGCACGGGGATGAACATCCTCAACCCGGCCCTCACCGCGCGGATCTTCCTCTACTTCGCCTACCCGGTGGACATCTCGGGCGACCGGGTGTGGGTCTCCGGGAGCGCCTCCGGCGAGTGGATCGACGGCGCCACCGGCGCGACCCCGCTCGCGTTCTTCTACACCAACGGCAACGCCCCCGAGACCATGGCCTCGGCCGGGTCCCTGAACATCAGCTGGTTCGACGCCTTCATGGGCTGGATCCCCGGCTCCATGGGCGAAACCTCGACCCTCATGTGCCTGCTCGGCGCGGGGATCCTGATCTTCAGCAAGGTGGGCTCCTGGCGGATCATGGCCGGCTGCGGCCTCGGCATGCTGGCCTTCACCCTGCTGCTCAACGCCGTCGCCTTCATGGCCGGCCTGGGCGCCGACCACTACACGGCGGTCTCCCCCGCCTGGCACTTCGTCGTCGGCAGCTTCGCCTTCGGCTCCATCTTCATGGCCACCGACCCCGTCTCCGCCGCCCAGACCAACACCGGGCGCTGGATCTACGGCTTCCTGATCGGCGCCCTGACCATCCTCGTCCGCGTCCTGAACCCCGCCTACCCGGCCGGGATCATGCTCGCGATCGTCTTCATGAACGTGTTCGCCCCCCTCATCGACCACTACGTCATGAAGGCGAACATCCGCCGCCGGGAGGTGCGCCTTGGACTTCAGTAACAAGTACGTGCTCGGGTTCGCCCTGATCATCTGCATGCTCTGCTCCGCGCTGGTCTCGTCCACCGCGGTCGCCCTCAAGGAGCGCCAGGACGCCAACAAGGCGCTCGACCAGGCCCGCCAGGTCATCCGCGTGGCGGGCCTCGCGGACGCCGGCGCCGCTTTGCCCCAGGAGGAGGTCGATCGGATCTTCGAGAACATCCAGGGCCGGGTGATCGACCGGGAGACCGGGGAGTACCTGGACGTCCCGGTGGCATCGGTGGACCCGATCAAGGAGTCGAAGGACCCGGCCATGTCCGCCTCGACGCCGAGCGAGTTCAAGGCCGCCCAGGTCGCGCGCCTCTCGAACCGCCTCCAGGTCTTCGAGGTCAAGACGCCGGGCAAGGAGTGCCTCGTGCTCCCGATCCACGGCAAGGGCCTGTGGTCCACCATGTACGGCTACCTCGCCCTGAAGGGCGACCTCTCGGAGGTCGTGGGCATCACCTTCTACGAGCACGGGGAGACCCCGGGCCTCGGCGGTGAGATCGACAACCCGTCGTGGAAGGCCCAGTTCCCCGGCCGCGGGGTGTTCTCCGCGGACGGCGTCGGCCTCGGCGTGGTCAAGGCCAGCGCCCCCCGCGACGAGTCCTACGAGGTTGACGGCCTCTCGGGCGCGACGATCACCACCAAGGGCGTCGACGCGACCATCAAGCTCTGGCTCGGCCCCGCCGGCTACGGCCCCTACCTCGAGCAGTTCAAGACCAAGGGCTGAGCCCGAAGACCCGCCCTCTTCCCATGGACAAGCAAACACGGAGCATCCTGCTCGACCCGCTGCACGAGAAGAACCCGGTCACCCTCGGGGTGCTCGGCATCTGCTCGGCCCTGGCGGTGACCACGAAGCTCGAGACGGCCTTCGTCATGAGCGCCGCCCTGACCTTCGTGCTCGTGTGCTCGAACACGGTCATCTCCCTGCTGCGGAACAAGATCCCCGGCAGCATCCGGATCATCACCCAGCTCGCGATCATCGCCTCCCTGGTGATCGTCGCGGACCAGGTGCTGAAGGCCTACCTGTTCGAGACCTCGAAGGCCCTGTCGGTCTTCGTCGGCCTGATCATCACCAACTGCATCGTCATGGGGCGCGCCGAGGCCTTCGCCATGGCCAACCCCCCGCTGGCCTCCGCCCTCGACGGGTTCGCGAACTCCATGGGCTACAGCGTGGTGCTGATCTACGTGGCCCTGTTCCGCGAGCTGCTCGGCTCCGGCAAGGTCCTCGGCAACCCGGTCTTCGCCAGCGTGAGCGACGGCGGCTGGTACGTGCCCAACGGCCTGATGGTCCTCTCCCCCGGCGCCTTCTTCCTGATCGGGCTCCTCATCTGGGTCCAGCGCTCGATGACCCCCACCCTCCAGGAGGCGGACTGACGCCATGGACCTCATCAACCTCGCGCTGAAGGCGATCTTCGTCGAGAACATCGCCCTGGCCTTCTTCCTGGGCATGTGTTCCTTCCTGGCGGTGTCCAAGAAGGTCGACACCGCCATGGGCCTCGGCCTCGCGGTCGTCTTCGTCCTCACGGTCGTGACGCCGCTGAACGCCCTGATCAACAACTACATCCTCAAGGAGGGCGCCCTCGCCTGGGCCCTCGGCGAGGAGAAGGCCGCCGGCTACGACCTCAGCTTCCTCCAGTTCATCACCTTCATCGCGACGATCGCCGCCGCGGTGCAGATCGTGGAGATGTCGATCGACAAGTTCGCGCCCGCCCTCTACTCCGCGCTGGGCGTGTTCCTCCCGCTGATCGCGGTGAACTGCGCCATCCTCGGTTCCTCGCTGTTCATGGTCGAGCGCGAGTACGGCGTGGTCGAGTCCGCGGTGTTCGGCTTCGGCAGCGGCGTGGGCTTCTGGCTCGCGATCGTGGCCCTGGCGGCCATCCGCGAGCGCCTCAAGTACTCCAACGTGCCCCCCGGCCTCCGCGGCCTCGGCATCACGTTCATGATCACGGGCCTCATGGCCATGGGCTTCATGATCTTCGGCGGCATCCAGCTCTGAGACCCGCCGCGGCGTCCTGCGACCCGTCGTCGCCTGCGCCCGAACGCACACTCGAAACCGACAACCGACCGGTTCAAGCTTCTAGACATGGACACCTTCATCTTCGGTGTGGCCGCCTTCTCCCTGGTGGGACTCTTCATCGTCGGCGTGCTGCTGATCGCGCGCTCGCAGCTGGTCAGCAGCGGCGCGGTGAAGATCATCGTCAACGGTGACGACAGCCAGGCCATCGAGGCCAAGTCCGGCGGGACGCTGCTGGCGACCCTCGCGGACCAAAAGATCTTCATCCCCTCCGCCTGCGGAGGCGGCGGCACCTGCGCCCAGTGCCTCGTCAACATCGACGAGGGCGGCGGCGAGCTCCTCCCCACCGAGGAGGGGCACATCACCCGCGGCATGGCCAAGGAGGGCTGCCGCCTCTCCTGCCAGGTCAAGGTGAAGAGCGACATGCGGATCCGCGTGCCGGACTCCGTCTTCTCCGTGCAGAAGTGGGACTGCGAGGTCGTGTCGAACAACAACGTCGCCACGTTCATCAAGGAGTTCAAGGTCCGCCTCCCCGAGGGGAAGAAGATCGACTTCACCTCCGGCGACTACATCCAGATCGAGATCCCGCCCCACGACGTCAACTACAAGGACTTCGAGGTCGAGGACGAGTACCGGGAGGACTGGGACAAGTTCGACCTGTGGCGCTACCGCTCCGTCACCACCGACACGGTGGAGCGCGCGTACTCCATGGCCAACTACCCGGCCGAGGGCGACGACATCGTCATGCTCAACGTCCGGATCGCCTCGCCCCCGCCGCGCCTCCCCGACGTGCCGCCGGGCAAGGGCTCCTCGTACATCTTCAACCAGAAGCCTGGTGACAAGGTGACGATCTCCGGCCCCTTCGGCGAGTTCCACATCAAGCCGACCGAGCGCGAGATGATCTTCATCGGCGGCGGCGCCGGGATGGCCCCCCTCCGGAGCCACATCATGCGCATGCTCGAGACGGAGAAGACGGGCCGCAAGATGTCGTACTGGTACGGCGCCCGCTCCCTCCGCGAGATGTTCTACGTGGAGGACTTCGACCGGCTCCAGGCGGAGAACGAGAACTTCGAGTGGCACGTCGCCCTGAGCGAGCCGCTCCCCGAGGACAACTGGGAGGGCTACACCGGCTTCATCCACCAGGTCGTGCTCGAGAACTACCTGAACGACCACCCGGCCCCCGAGGAGTGCGAGTACTACCTCTGCGGCCCGCCGATGATGAACCAGGCGGTCCTGCAGATGCTGGACGACATCGGCGTCGACCCCGAGATGATCGACCTCGACGACTTCGGCGGCTGACCCGCCCCACCCCGCTCCGGAGGGCGGCGCGGCGATCTCCGCCGCGCCGCCCTCCTGCGTTTCCATGAAGCCCTCCACCCCCACGCTCCCCCTCCTCGCCCTCCTCACGGCGCTGCTCCTCGCCGCCTGCGGCCGCGGGGTCGAGGTCCCCACGGCGGTCCGGATCGGCGGCGCCTGCATGGGGACCACCTGGTCCGCGGTCGTGACCCTGCAGCCCGGGGAGGACGCGGAGCGCGTCGGCGCCCTCGTCCAGGCGCGGCTCGACGAGGTCGACCGGGCCCTCAGCACCTGGAAGGAGGACAGCGACCTGTCGCGGCTCAACCGGGCGGCGGTCGACGCCCGGGAGGCGGCCACCGCCGACACCCTCGCGGTCCTCGAGCTCTCGAGGAGCCTGCACGCCGCCACCGAGGGCGCCTTCGACCCGACCATCGGTCCGCTCACCCGGCTCTGGGGCTTCGGCTCGTACGAGGTGGAGCGGGAGGCCCCCGCCGCGGCGGAGGTGGCGCAGAGCCTCGCGCTCCTCGGGGTGGACGCCCTCGACCTGGGCGAAGGCTGGATCTCCCGCGCCGCCGACGGCCTCGAGGTGGACGCCTCCGCCGTGGCCAAGGGCTACGGCGTCGACGTCGCCGCCCGGGTCCTCGAGGAGTCCGGCCACGCGGAGTTCATGATCGAGGTCGGCGGGGAGCTGGTCCTGCGCGGGTGCAACCCCGAGGGCATCCCCTGGCGCATCGGCGTGGACGACCCCCTGCCCCCGTCGGGGAGCGACCCGCTCTCCCCCATGGCCCTCGCGCCGCGGCCCCCGATCGCGCGCCTCTCGCTCACCGCCGGGGGCGTGGCCACCAGCGGCGACTACCGCAACGTGCGCCGGGTGGACGGCCGCATCGTGAGCCACGTCATCGATCCGCGGACGGGCTACCCCATCGACCACGACCTCGCCTCCGCCACGGTCCTCGCCCCCACCTGCGCCGAGGCCGACGGCCTCGCCACGGCGACCATGGTCCTCGGCCCCATCGAGGGGCTGGAGCTCCTGGAGTCCCTGGAGGGCGTCGAGGGCTACCTGCTCGTGCGCACCCAGGACCCCGAGGCGCCCATCGAGGCGCTCATGACCTCGGGGATGGCCGCCGCGCTCCTGGACGGGCCCGGGGACGGGCGGGTGCCCCGCGGCGCTGTCCGCCAGCGGGGTCGCTGAGCCTCAGGACCCCGCGCCGCGCGCGGAGTCCCGCTCCTGCTTGCGGCGCGCCAGGGCGAGCAGCTCCTTGCGGGCGTCGCACACCGGCGCGTTCTGCATCTCGCACAGGCAGTCGGCCAGGGACTCGCCGTCCGGACCGACGCCGCCGCAGGAGCCCGAGAGGGCCCGGCCGCGGAGGAGGCCGACGGCCATCCCGCCCACGGCGAGGGCGAAGAAGGCGAAGACGATGAGGAAGTCCTGCATGGCTCGGGCGGGAAGTTAGGACATCTCGGGGCCGAGGTGGCCGCGGGCCTCGACCAAATCGCTCGCGGGCCCTTCGGGAGACGCTCGCCTCAGCGATCCTGCCGCCGCTGGCCGCCCCTTCCGGCCCCGCGCCGCTCCCGGGAGCCCTCCTTGCCCTTGTCCGCTCCTCGCCCCCGTCCACGGCTCGCCGACGGGTCGAAGGTGGGGTTGGGTCCTCCAGGGAGTGCCGCTCCCGTGTCCCGCTGCCAGGCCTCGAGCTCCGCCAGCAGCGCCTTGGCCACCTCGGGCCGGGCGCTGGCGAGGTCCGTGCGCTCGGACGGGTCCCGCGTGAGGTCGAACAGCTCGGCGGGTTCCCCGTCGAAGGACTGCACGAGCTTCCAAGGGCCTCGCCGCATGGCGCTCGCGGGCGTGCCCTGCCCGGTGTAGCAGGGGAAGTGCCAGAAGAGGGCGCGCTCCTGCGGCACTTCCTCCCCAAGGAGGAGCGGCGCGAGGGAGACGCCGTCGAGCCCCCGCCGGGGGGGCAAGCCCGCGAGGTCGAGCAGCGTGGGGAACACGTCGACCCCGGAGACCGGAAGGTCGCTGCGCAGGGCCGCCGGGACCCCGCTCCCCCAGAGGACCAACGGGACGCGCGTGCCGCCCTCGTACAGCTCCCCCTTGCCCCCACGGAGCGGCGCGACCCGGCGCCGCTCCCCGCCGTTGTCCGAGGTGAACAGCACCGTGGTCTGCCGATCGATGCCGAGGCCCTCGAGCCGCGCGCGGAGCCGCCCCATGTTCCGGTCCACCGCGGCGACGGTGGCCGCGAACTCGGGGTCGCCGCCCTTCCCCTCGAAGCTCGCGAGGAGCTGGGGGTCGGGGTCGAAGGGGGCGTGGACGGAGTGCAGGGCGAGATAGCAGACGAAAGGCTCCCCGGCGTGCTCCTCGATGAAGGTGAGCGCCGCCCCGGTGAGCTCGTCCGGCAGCAGCCGGCTGCCGTCGCG
>JASFWR010000240.1:0-5939 GCA_050049155.1 Planctomycetota bacterium
GGAACAGCACGGGGCGGGCCAGCTTGTAGCCGACCACGAGGAGGATGGCCGCGAGGGCCGCGAGGGGCACCAGGTTGAGGATCTGGGGGAAGAGGGCGACGGCGATGAGCAGGAACCCGCCGTGCAGGATCGCGGAGAGCTTGCTGTTGCCCCCGGACTGGATGTTGGCCGAGCTCCGGACGATGACCTGGGTGACGGGCAGGCCCCCGATCAGCCCGGAGGCCGCGTTGCCGACGCCCTGGGCCACGAGCTCCCGGTTGGTGGGGGTGACCCGCTTCTCGGGGTCCAGCTTGTCCGTGGCCTCCACGCAGAGCAGCGTCTCGAGGCTCGCGACCACGGCGATCGTGATCCCCGTGACCCAGACGGCGGGGTTCCCGATCTGGGAGAAGTCCGGGTAGGTCAGCAGCTTCGTGAGGCCGCTGAATCCGCCCGACACTGGGACGTTCACGAGGTGGTCCCCCTTGAGCGCCCAGTCGGGCGCGACCCTCGAGGTGATCAGCTGGTAGCCGATGCCGAAGGCGACGGCCACGAGCGGCCCCTGGATGAGCTTGAAGATGCGGGCGCGCGGCGCGAGCACGCGCTCCCAGAGGATCAGGATCGCCAGGCAGGAGAGGGACACCACGATCGCCCCGGCGGTGAAGTCACCGAGCATCGCCTGGAGCGAGCTCATCGTGTTCTCCCCGTCCGGCTGCGCGAAGGTGACGCTGCCCTCCGGGTCCGTGTCGTGGCCGAGGGCGTGGGGGATCTGCTTCAGCACGATGATGATGCCGATGCCCGCGAGCATCCCCTTGATGACGGCGGCGGGGAAGAAGTACGCGATCACGCCCGCGCGCAGGAGCCCGAGGAGGACCTGGAGCACCCCCGCGATCACCACCGCGACGAGGAAGACCTCGAAGCTGCCGAGGTCCTCGATGGCCGTGTAGACGATGACCGCCAGGCCCGCCGCCGGGCCGGAGACGCCAAGCGGCGACCCGCTGATGGCGCCCACCACCAGGCCGCCGATGATGCCGGCGATGAGGCCCGAGGCGAGCGGCACGCCGTCGGGGAACACCTCGCTCGGGAGGCTCGCCAGCGCGATGCCCAGGCAGAGCGGGACGGCGACGAAGAAGACCACCAGGCTGGCGGGGACGTCGCGGCGGAGGTCGAAGGAGCGGTCGGAGTTCATGGAGATGGTGCGGCAGCGGGGGCTTGCGTTGGGACGAGTGTGGCCTTAAAAAGCGGAAGTTCAATGCCGGAACTCGAATTCGCATGACGCCGAAGGACTTCAACGACGGACCGCAGCCCCAAGGGGGGCCTGTGGGCGCGGGCAGCGGGCACCGCTGGACCTTCCTCAGCAACCACGCCCACGTGCTCGTCACCCTCGCGCAGGACCCCGCGATCCTCATCCGTGAGATCGCCGCACGCACGGGGATCACGGAGCGGGCGGTCACCAACATCCTCTCCGATCTCGAGCAGGAGGGCCTGGTGGAGCGTCGCCGGGAGGGGCGACGGAACACCTACGAGGTGCACCTGGACCAGCCGTTGCGTCATCCCATCGAGCAGCACCGCACGGTGGGGGAGCTGATCCATCTGATCCTCGGCTAGCCCGCGGCGGTGACGTGCGGGCTCGGCCCGCGGCCCGGCAGTCGACTCCCGCCCGCTGCGAGGGCCAGGGAGCCCGACGCGCTGGCCCGGTGATCCCTTAGCTTGGGGCTCCTCCGCGCCCTCAGAGTCGAACGCCCCACCGGAGCCGCCCATGACCCTCCTCGTCCCCCTCGCGCTCGCCCTCCTCCCCGGCGCCGCTCCCGCGGCGGCGTTCCCTCCCGAGGACCGCGCAGGGCCCGGCGCCGCGGCGCCCGAGGTCGCCCCGCCCGCGCCCATCGAGCTCGCCCTCTGGCCGGAGGGCGTGCCGGGCGCGCCGGACCCCGCCCCCGAGGAGGTCGTGCGCGACCGCGAGGGCGGCGGCGACCGGCACGTCTCCCGCGTCCACGCCCCGACGATCACCGCCTACCTGCCCGCGGGGTCGGCGGGCCCGCGCCCCGCGGTCGTCGTGTGCCCCGGCGGCGGGTACGGGCTGCTCGCCCTCGACAAGGAGGGCCACGACGTGGCCCGCTGGTTCGCCGAGCGGGGCACCGTCGGCGTCGTGCTCAAGTACCGCCTCCCGCGCCCCGACGGGCACGTGTACGGGCACGAGGCGCCGCTCGCCGACGCCGGCCGGGCCCTGACCCTCGTCCGCGAGCACGCCGCGGCGTGGGGCGTCGATCCGGAGCGCGTGGGCATCATGGGCTTCTCCGCCGGCGGCCACCTCGCGGCCAGCGCCTCGGTGCAGCTCGGGGAGCAGGCGCCGGATTTCACCGTGCTCGTCTACCCGGTGGTCTCCATGGTCCCCGAGATCACGCACGGGGGGTCGAAGAAGAACCTGCTGGGGCCCGAGCCGTCGGCCGAGCTCGTCGAGCGCTTCTCCAGCGAGCTCCAGGTCACGGCGTCCACGCCGCCGGCCTTCCTGGTGCACACCTCGGACGACTGGGTGAAGGTGGAGAACTCCCTCCGCTACTACGAGGCCCTCCGCGCCGCGCGGGTCCCCGCCGAGCTCCACGTGTTCGCCCGGGGCGGCCACGGCTACGGCATGCGCCGCCCCGACCTGCCCGTGGGCCGCTGGCCGGAGCTGCTGGCGGCGTGGATCGACGACGTGGTCGCCGCGAAGGACTGACGACGCCGAGCGCTCAGGCGCGCCAGCCGCGCAGGCGGAGGGGCTCGATGAGCATCATGTGCGGGACGGTCAGCGCGGCGAGGCCGATGAAGACGACCTGGAGGGTGCGGGCGTCGGGGGGCGTGTCCGGGAGGGCGGCTAGGCCCACCGGCACGGCGAGCGCGGTCGCGAGGGTGGGGAGGGCCGCGGCGCGCAGCAGGTCCCGGCCCGGGAGGGAGAAGATCCGGCCGGTCCGCGCCACGTGGCGGGCGGAGTGCAGGGCGCAGAAGTAGACGGCGAAGGCGGTCAGGGGGGGCGCCGCGAGGGTGAGGGCGAGGGTGGCGGCGGACTCGAGCAGGGCCCCCGGCGGAAGGGCGTCGAAGGGCTCCCGGAAGCGGCCGAGGGCGCCGGCGGAGAGGACGAGGACGAGGAGCGCGAGGACGGCGGGGGCGATCGTGGCGAGGGCGGCGACCAGCTGGGCCGCGCCCTCGGCGGGGACGAGGTGGGCGAACAGCTCCGTCAGGTCCTCGCGGTGGTGCCACGCCGGCATGGTGACCAGGGTCGCGCCGTGCAGGGCCCGGAGCCGCCGGGGGGCGCCCTCCTCGAGGTCGCCGCTGAAGTGGAAGGCCGAGAGGACCAGGAAGAGCACGAGGGCGAGCGTCGGGGCAGCGATCCAGCCCACCACCACGAGGGCCGCGACCGCCACGTAGCCGGCGACGAACAGGGCCCATCGGCCCGGGCCCGCCACGGTCAGGCGGCGAGCCGCGTGGATCACGTCGAGGGCGCCGTGGGGGACCCCGAGGAGAACCACCGCCGCCGCGACGACGAGGAGCTCCGCGGAGCGCCAGCCCTCCCCGAGGAGGAGGCTCGCCGCGATGGCGGCCAGGGCCAGGGACGCGAACAGGACGGCGTGCATCACCCGACCTCCTGGTACGGACGGCGCAGGAGCGCCGCGCCCGCGCCGCGGAGGAACGGGCCGGGGGGCAGGGAGCGCACCACCGCGAGCGCGTCGACGGCGGACCCCGCGTCGGAGAGGAAGCGGATGACGCGCTCCGTGGAGGCCCGCTCGAACAGCCGCTGGAGCAGCTCCGGGCCCCGCTCGGGCTCCGCCCGCAGGACGCGCAGGAAGACGTCGTCCATGGCGCGGCGGAGGGCGGGGTCGGGGGTCACCGCGTGCGGCGCCCGCCCGGACCGGAGGGCGCCGGCGCAGGCCTCGGCCCAGGCCTGGATGCGCTGGAAGGCGTAGCCCGTGCTGGGCCGGGCGCCGCCGTGGAAGAGGCCGGCGCGGGTCCAGGGCACGGCGGGCAGGGGGCTGGCGAGGCCCATGGGCAGGGCGCCGTGCTCCGCGCGCTGCACGGACCAGGGGGCACCGCCGGTCCGCCGCCCGATGGCGCGCTCCAGGTCCTCGGAGAGGGCGGCCTCGCCCAGGGCGTGGGGGCCGAAGACAGTGGTCTCCACCAGGGCCTCGCGGTCGGAGAGCGGGAGCACGTAGGTGAACTGCACGTGCCGCGGGCTCGCCGGCTCGAAGTCCATCAGCGTCACCACGTCCGGGTCGAAGCAGGGCGCCTCGGCGCGCACCACGTGGCCGAGGAACGACTGCCACAGGACGCACTCCGGCGCCTCGGCGGGGGGGCGGGTGTCGACGACGTGGCGGGCGGTGAAGGTGCCGTGGGCCGCTCGCACGACCCAGCGCTCCCCGTCGAACTCCGGGTCGCCCTCGACCGCGGCGCCGAGGTCCAGGGAGACCCGCGGGTTCCCCTCGAGCTGCTCGAGGACGTGGTCGTAGTACGCCGCCGCGGAGAGCATCTGGTACGGGGTCGCGCCGCAGTCGTGCCGGGTCACCTGGTCCCGCGAGCCGATCGTCATGGCGCCCCAGCTCGCGCTCACCAGCGGGTCGAAGCGGTGGGGGCGCGTGCGCCAGAAGCACCACGTGCGGTCGTCCCCGTACCGTTCGCGCCGCTCCAGCACGTGGGTCCTGGGGGCCTCGGGGCCGGCCTCCGCGAGGCGCAGGGCGAGGCCCAGGCCGGCGCAGCCGCCGCCGAGGACGAGGACGTCCAGGTCAGCCAAGGGGGGCCTCCGGGGCGTTGGCCCCCCCGAGCCCGTCCAGGTGGACGTGCAGGGCGGCGTCGTGGCCCGCGGGCCGAAGCCAGAAGGAGGGGCGCGGGGTGGCCGACAGGAGCGCGGCCGCGGAGACGCGGGCCTTGGCGCCGCCGGGCACGAAGGCGCGGCGGTCGAGCCGCGACCCCAGGGCGAGGGCGCGTGGGCCGATGGCCCGGTAGGTCTCCGCCGCCACGAGGATGGCGCCGCGGGCGCGGAGGGGGAGGAACGAGAGGCCGCGCTCGCCGCTCCGGTAGTAGTCGTCCGCCAGCTCCAGGAGGCGGCGGCGCGCGCCCGCGAGGGCCCGCCGCTGCTCTTCGGTGGGATCGAGGATCGCCTCGGGCGCGAGGTCCCCCGCGAGGGTCGCGGGGACGTACCGCCGGCCGAGGCCGGCGTCCTCGTGGATGTCCCGGGCGATGTTCGTGAGCTGCATCCCCACGCCGAGGTCGATGGCGTGGGGGAGCGCCGCGGGGTCGGGCCGGTCCAGGGCGTGGCACATCATGACGCCCACCGTCCCCGCGACCCGGTAGCAGTACCGGAGCAGCGCCCGCTCGTCCTCCAGGCGGACGGGGCGGAGGTCCGAGGCGACGCCGTCGATCAGCGACCGGGCCGCGTCCAGGCCGGGGCCCTCCCCGCCGAGGATGTGGAGGACCGCGTCCAGCATCGCGTCGCCGGCGGCGCCGCGGTCGAGCTGGCCCCGGATGCGCTCGAGGGCGGCGGCGGCCTCGGCGGGGTCACGGGACTCGTCCGCGACGTCGTCGAGGTAGCGGCAGAAGGCGTAGAGGCGCGTGGCTCGCTCCGCGTGGCGCGCGCCCAGGAAGCGTCGGGCCCAGGCGAAGGTCTTCCCGTTCTCCCGCAGCACGCGGTCGGCTTCCGCCAGGCTCGCCGCGTGCTGGATCATCCGACCGGTTCCGCCTGGAGGAGCTTGTCCACGACCTTCGCGGAGCACAGCACCCCCGGCATCCCCGCGCCCGGATGGGTGCCGGCCCCCACGAGGTAGAGGTTTCGGATGCCCTCAGCGCGGTTGTGGAAGCGGAACCAGGCGGACTGCCGGAAGAGCGGAGCCACGGAGAACCCGGCTCCGTGGACGCTCAGGTAGTCGGACTTGAAGTCCTCCGGCGTCATGTAGAAGTCGGCGGTGATGGTCTCCCGCAGGCCGGGGAGCATGGACTCG